>NZ_MUFM01000021.1:0-53108 GCF_001996125.1 Salinivibrio sp. PR932
ATATAAACCGTCTTCACTAACTTACTTTCTCCTTGGCTGAATAAAGTTAACATTGTATTAGTGCGCGTGCTCGATTTGTCAAAATCGTTATACGCCCTGTTTTATCCATAACCTCATGATACGCATGTGGTTTTTCCATCTATCTCATCAAGCTCTCTTCGGTGATAGTGTGCATGCCGCCTATCCCGGTTGAGGTATTCACATTATCCCCGCGCTTGTACTTTTAACCGATTGATTATTCGTGTTTTTTATTTTTTCGCCTAGGGAAAGTGTGAATAGGTCATGAGAAAGCGTGCATCCATGTGGGCGCTTTTGTTGCGTTCCACGCTACCGCCCTTCGGTTGGCGGCGTCCAAAAGGCCATGTAAGAGACAGAAATATAAAGGGTTAGCGTACCAGAGTGCAGAATAGCTGTTTAGACACAAGCGCCTAAAATGTTGGCAAGGTCAGGGTTTGGATGTTTGCGGGGGCATGAATGCAAAAAAGCCGCTGACTTATCAGCGGCTTTTCGGTATGTGGCGGAGAGATAGGGATTTGAACCCTAGAAGGGCTATTAACCCTTGCCGGTTTTCAAGACCGGTGCTTTCAACCACTCAGCCATCTCTCCGGAACGGGGCGTATACTAGAGGCAGCTCAGAGCGATGTAAAGTCCATTTTTACTTTTTCACACTTAAGTGCTGAAATTATCAGCAAAAGCCTATTTTCAGTGCTTTTCTCCACTATGCCCCGCCGTTTATTTAGCCAAATCGGCCATTAATGTAATCATGAGTCAGCTTGTGCTCTGGGTCGTTGAACACTTTTTCGGTGCTGTTCACCTCAACCAAACTCCCTAAGTGGAAATAGGCCGTTCGGTCAGACACACGCGAGGCTTGTTGCATGGAGTGCGTGACGATCACTATGCTGAAGTTTTTCTTCAGTTCGGCAATCAGCTCTTCAATAATACCGGTGGCAATCGGGTCAAGGGCTGAGCATGGTTCATCCATCAAAATCACTTCTGGCGCGACGGCAATGGTGCGAGCAATGCATAGACGCTGCTGCTGACCACCAGATAAGCCTGTGGCAGGCTGGTCGAGGCGATCTTTCACTTCGTTCCATAGCCCTGCTCGAGTCAGCGATTGCTCCACTAACTCATCGAGATCGGCTTTGCTGTCGATCAGTCCATGTATCCTCGGGCCATAAGCCACGTTGTCATACACCGATTTAGGGAACGGGTTAGGCCGCTGGAATACCATGCCCACTTGCGAGCGCAGTTCCACAATTTCTGTCTCTTTGTGGTGAATATCTTCACCGTCGAGAATGATATCGCCCGTCACCACACAGCCGGGAATGGTGTCATTCATTCGATTTAAACAGCGCAAAAAAGTGGATTTGCCGCAGCCTGATGGGCCGATCATCGCAAGAACTTCTTTCTCGCCAATATCAAGGCTCACGTCTGCGATCGCGGGTTTTGCGCCATGTTCGTAGTTCACAAAGACATTGCGCGCCGTCATTCGCGGGTTATCCACAAAGGGCACACCGCAGGTTTCTTTGGGGGCTGCGGTATTTTGGGGCGTCGCGTTCACTGTTTGCTCTGTAAGAGTTGCGTTAGTCATGGTTGTTGTCGTCATGGTTTTCTCTCCCGACTTACCAGCGTCGCTCGAGACGCTTACGCATAATCACGGCGCAGGCATTCATAAAAGCAAGGAATGCCAGCAGCACCATGATTGCGCCAGAGGTGTTTTCGACAAAGCCCTTTTCAGGATTCTCTGCCCATAAATAGATTTGTACAGGTAGCGCGGTCGCCGCATCGAGAGGCCCAGATGGAATGTCGACAATAAACGCCACCATGCCAATCATAAGAAGCGGTGCGGTTTCACCCAGCGCTTGTGCCATCCCAATGATGGTGCCGGTGAGCATGCCTGGCATCGCTAATGGCAGCACATGGTGAATAACCATTTGCATCTTGGAAGCCCCTACCCCTAACGCGGCGTCACGTACCGAGGGTGGAACTGCTTTGATGGAAGCACGGCTGGAAATAATGATGGTTGGCAGCGTCATAAGAGTAAGCACCAAGCCGCCCACAACCGGCGCAGAACGCGGTAGATCGGCAAAGTTGAGGAATACCGCCAATCCCAGCAAACCAAATACAATTGAGGGTACGGCCGCGAGGTTATTGATGTTAATTTCAATGATCTCGGTAATACGGTTGCGTGGCGCAAACTCTTCCAAGTAAATCGCCGCGGCTACCCCAATCGGAAAACTCAGTACTAGGGTGACCAGTAAGGTGTAGAAGGATCCGACCGTCGCCCCCCAAATTCCAGCGAGTTCGGCATCGCGGCTATCACCGTTGGTGAAAAAGCGGGTGTTAAACACGGTACGGATCCGATCATCGCTTTGCAGTTGGTTAAACCAACCGATGTGCTTGTCTTTAAACTGACGATAAGACTCCGGTAAGTTGCCGTCGATATTGCCTTTGTTGAACTGGTTAACGTTGTCTCCAGCAAGCGCCCAAATATCAATTTGCTGTCCAACAAGGCTAGGGTCTGCAGCCACACGGTCGCGCAAATCGTACTCCGCCCCCGTGGAAAGGAAGCGGAATAGCTCGCGCTTATCCGTACGTGACGTGACGTCCGGCAAGGTAGCAAAAATGGCATCGGCCAGCACCGAGCGATAGCTCAGGTATTGCAATGTTTCGTCATTGAGCGGTTTGCCCTCAATGCCAAGCTTTTCGGCGCTTAAATCGACCGTGAGACGAATTTCTGTGGTGTAGAAGGCGGTGTACCCTTGCGAGATAATTGATCCTAGCAATACCACCAAAAACGTAAACGCCAACAAAATCGACCCAATGCCATACCAACGAAAGCGTCCTTCGCGTCCACGTCGTTTGGCAAGGCCTGCTTTTACTCGGGCGCGCTTGTTTTGCGCGATCTGTGCAATTTTATCAGTCATATTGTTCTCGATATTTCTTCACAATACGGAGCGCAACAAAGTTCAGCGCTAACGTCACAACAAAGAGCGTTAAGCCCAGTGCAAACGCGGCCAACGTTTTCGGACTATCAAACTCTTGGTCGCCCACCAGCAGGGTTACGATCTGCACGGTAACCGTGGTGACCGAATCAAGTGGGTTCGCGGTGAGGTTGGCCGAAAGGCCTGCGGCCATGACCACAATCATGGTTTCGCCAATCGCACGGGATACGGCAAGCAAGAGCCCCCCGACAATGCCCGGTAACGCGGCTGGAATAACCACTTGGCGGATGGTTTCAGATGGCGTCGCCCCCAATCCGAGTGAGCCATCGCGCAATGACTGCGGCACCGCGGTGATCACGTCATCAGATAGTGATGACACAAACGGGATGATCATCACCCCCATGACAAACCCTGCAGCCAGTGCACTTTCCGAGGACGCACTCTCAAACCCAATCGCTTGTGCAATGTCGCGAATTACCGGAGCCGCGACCAAAGCGGCAAAAAAGCCATACACCACGGTCGGAATACCGGCGAGAATTTCAAGAATCGGCTTTACGATACTGCGTACGCGCGGTGAGGCGTATTCAGCGAGATAGATGGCACTCATCAGCCCCACTGGTGCGGCAATACACATGGCGATAATCGAGATCATCAAGGTGCCGGTGAACAGTGGAATCGCGCCAAAAGAGCCACTTGCTCCTTGCTGGTCTGCGCGTAAAGCAATTTGCGGTGACCATTCTGTCCCGAAGATAAAGTCGGTAATCGAGATCATTTGGAAAAAGCGCAGGGCTTCAAACAGCACTGAGAGCACAATGCCTAGGGTGGTTAGAATGGCTAACGTCGAACACAGCAGCAAAAACGCCTGCATCACGTTCTCGACACGGTTGCGGGCTCTTAACCGCGGCCGCAGCGAGCGCCATCCAAAGGCAAACCCGGCCAACGCCAATGTTGTCATGGCGGTAAAACGCAAGGTGTTCCCTAACGCATGGAGGGATTGATAGTGTTCAGCCGCTGCTAACAAGACAGCATCGTCAGTTTGGGTGATGCCACTGGCAATGTTCCCGATTTGGCTGTAAACCAAATCATGGCTATTGATGCGCACAAGGTAGCTATCTGGGATCTGTGCCATCACCAAACTGTGGATCAAGTTCGGCTCCACGGCTTGCCATAGCAGCAGTAAAATCAACGCCGGAATGGCGGCGAGAATCGCAACATAGGAGCCATAGTAATTGGGGCGAGAGTGAAGCTTGCTCAATCCACCTGCCATATCAGCCAGTTTGATTGAACGTGTTCGAGCAAGAAAGAAGCCTGAAATTGCAATCAGCGCAATTACGGTCATCAACATGGATGTGGTCATTGTTCCTCCTGAACACGAATAAAGGTGACACAGCGCGTGTGCCACCTTTTCGCGTTCACACTGCCATTACAGATTCGGGTTTAGATTCACCGCTGCAGTGCGTACGTTGTTCCATTCTTGGCTTGCCAATGGGATCAGACCACGGTCGGTCAGATAGCCCATTTCGCCGATAGCATCTTCTGCCGTGAAGGCATTCACATACTCTTTCAAGCCTGGGATCACATCTTCATGCGCTTTCTTCACGTAGAAGTAGAGTGAGCGTGATACGGGATACTCGCCACTACCAATCGCATCAAATGTCGGCTCAACACCGGCAATTTTTGCGCCTTGAACTTTATCGGCATTCTGCTCGAGGAAGCTGTACCCAAAGATACCGAATGCATCTGGATTCGCTTCAAGCTTTTGCACGATCAAGTTGTCGTTTTCGCCCGCTTCGATAAAGGCACCATCTTCACGCATGCCATGACAAATGGCTTTGAATTTATCTTCATCGCTGTCTTCTAGCGCGGCAATTTCAGGATATTGAGAACAGCCTGCTTCCATGGCGAGTTCAACAAACGCATCACGCGTGCCTGACGTTGGTGGTGGGCCTAGCACTTCAATCTTGGTTTTCGGCAGCGATGGGTTCACGTCTTTCCACGTTTTGTGTGGATTGTCGATGAAGTTACCTTTGCCGTCTGGCACGGTTTTAGCCAGTGCGGTGTAAAGATCTTTCAGTGATACGTCATATTGTGGCGATGCTTTTGAGTTCGCAAAGGCGATGCCGTCATAACCAATTTTGATTTCGACGATGTCGTCTACGCCATTGGCTTTACAACGCTCAATTTCAGAACTTTTGATTTTGCGTGATGCATTCGTGATATCTGGTGTATTTTCACCCACACCTGCACAGAACAGTTTCAAGCCACCGCCTGAACCGGTTGATTCGATTTTGGGTACTGAGTATTGCGACGTGCGACCGAAGCGCTCAGCAACCACAGTAGCAAAAGGGTAAACGGTAGAAGAGCCAACGATGCTAATGTAGTCACGGTTTGCGGCCGTTGCGCTACCCGCGGCCAATACGGCCATTGATACTGTAGTAGCAGCAAAGAGAGCTTTGAGTTTCACATCAACCTCCAAGTCGATTGTTTAAGTTAGTGCTGTGCAAATTGTCCAACCTGCACATGACGAAGAACTCGGTTAGCTGTGAAACACCTTAAGCAGGGTTCGTGACACTTCCTTGATGAGACGATGAAGCTTTAATGACAGGCTGATCCTTTGGTAAGCAACGCAAAAATTGGCGCTCGCCCGCTCGCGTTGCGCGGCGGTATCGCTAGGATATAGCTAAGCTTTTTCGTGCTGCAACGCCGGTTAGACACGGGTATAAGCACTATTTAAGTCGTGTGGCATGGGGCTGCACAACATCCTGGCGTAAAACAGGGAACAGCCGTAAGGATTCATCATGGCGGAGCCAAACGATAGCCTCGCGCGCTCAATTAAGTCGCATCGAGCGAGAATAAAAAACACCCAAACCCAACCCAGTAAACCGTCGGTTCTGTTTTTGTGTGATGGGCTTCAGGGCGCCTCGTTAATGGCAAGCGCCATTATGCAGAACAAAGCCGGAGCGTTTTTTGAGATCGTGTGCTGTCACACCAGCCCTGACATGGCAACCGAACCGGCCGCACGGGCGTTGATTCAATTTCAAATCTCAACCGCGGACATTGTGCCGGTGCCTTTGGCCGGCTTATCGTTGAACTATGTTGACTATTTAGTCGCCCTTTCGCCTGCCGCAGTGCAATCGGGCCTTGCACTGCCCAGCTATGGAAAATTTGTACCCTGGGATGTGTCCGAGCAGTCCAACGCCAGCACAACCGCGGTACTGCGAACCATCAATCACAACGTGAATTACTTTCTGTCTCTCTATTTATTTCGCTAGTTCAGTTCATCCCACAAAAAATGCGCCGGTTAGGCGCATTTTGCATCAAGGCTGCGGTTAGAGTCGAAACGCTTGGGCTTGCTCGCGAATGCTGGCGTTTTCTTTCTCTAGTCGCTCATAGGCGTCACGCGTTTTTTCTGCAGTCTCAGCTAGCGACTCCGCTGCACGGTGAATCGCCGATACATTTTGGTTCAGATCGGCCGCTGCCGTGGTTTGCTCCTCTGTGGCGGTCGCAATCGCTCCGGTCATTTCGGACACTCGCTGTGTCGCTGCATTAATCGTTTCTATCGCTTCTGCCGCGCGTTTCGCGTCGTCCAAGCCTTTTTGGGTGAGCGTCTGGCTATCCGTCATCACTTGATAGGCCTGGCGTGCTTTGGTTTGTAGTCCTTCAATGATTTGGTTGATCTCATCCGTGGATGATTGGGTTTTGGTCGCCAAGCCGCGAACCTCGTCAGCGACCACCGCAAAGCCACGGCCGGCCTCACCCGCTCTCGCTGCTTCAATCGCAGCATTCAGTGCCAACAGGTTGGTTTGTTCTGCAATCGTACTGATCACTTCAGACACTTTGCCGATATTTTCACTGTCTGCGCTTAAAGCCTCAATGACTTGCGACGCTTTATTCACTTGCTCCTGTGCCGCCACACTTTGCTGATACGACTGTTCAAAAATATCACGCCCTTGTTCAGCGTAATCGCGTGATTTATCTGTTTGCTCCGCCGCATTGACCGTATTGGTAGCAACTTCCCCAAAAGTGGATTCCATCTGCGTCATCGCGCTCGCCAATTGTGATAACTCGCCACGCTGTTGTTCAACACTCCTAACAGTGTCGGTCACTTGGTTTGATAGCTCATCACTCACCGCTTGCAAACGCTCAGTTCCCGCGACTAAAGCGCTAATCAGTGCCGTTACACTGCTTTGCATTTGGTCAAATGTCTGCGCTGCTTGCCCGATTTCATCACGATTAAACGCATCTAAGGTGAGACGTTGGGTTAAATCGCCGCTCTCGACTCGCTGCATCTGCGCCACCAAGCGCGCAAGCGGACCACGAATACGCTGTTGAAGAAGCAGGGCTACCCCCACCATCAAAGCGATCAGCGCGATAATGACCGCGATGCCAATATAAACTAGCTGTTCGATTTTATTCGCCTCACGCGTTTTAATCGCGTTAGCTTGGTCCTCTATAGATGCTTGTAAAGTGGCAAGGTTCGCCACAATCTGATCAAAAGGTGCCAGCATCGGCCCAAGCATTTTACGGCGCGCATCTTCCATCTGACCGTTATCGATCAAACTGATATAGTCGTTCTGCATTTGGCGATACGCATCCAGCCGATCGGCAATATCTGCCACCGCTAGACTATTGGCATCTCGCACAGTCAAGGCTTCCATGTCAGCCAAAGCTTGGCTAACTGCCTCATCATTGCGTTCAATTTTCACCAAAATATCACGGTGTTCTTGGCGGCTATCTGTAAGGCCATAATCCAGCGCGAAGCGACGATAGGTCACGGTAAAATAACGGAGATCAGAGACAGTACTAAGAAGCCGAACATTACGCTCAACAACGTCATTAAACTGCACTTTCACCGTTTTAATTTCGCTAAATAAATAAGCGCCGCTGACCGCAACAGCGACACCTAATGTGAGAAAAATTACTCGTAAGTATTGAATGATCGTCATTTTGCCCCCCGCTACACCTATTGGCATTGATAAAAGACTAATTATTCTTTTGTCAGTAAGCTAACGGGTACGACCAATCACTGTGATAGGTTCAATCTAAATCCGTTTTTCATTGTCAAGATAACTCGCGACAGTAGACCAAAAGCTAACGTTAAGCCACCAGTAACAGTAAGCCATGACAGCCCACAACACCCGCAGTCAAACGGCCACGCATCACTTGGTAAGCGGCGGGCTGCTCTTCCTCTCGTTCGCTCTTTCGGATCCATTTTTCAGCCAACCATACCGCCAAGTAACCCGCAGTGAGAATGCCAGTGGCGATCACGTATTGCGTTGCCCCTTGAATGAGTGCCCCCCATGCCAGTAGAGCGAATAAGTTACTCAGCAATAATGCATTACGGCTGAGTTTATGGGAAAAATGGTCGATACCATTGCCCCACAACACGCCAGATAAGAAACTTAAAATCACCGCACTGTAGCTTAAAAATAGCTGCTCACCACTGAGTCCAAATAAGGTTAAATCGGCCCAAGTAATAATTACCCCGCCAATAAACGGAACCAAACCCAGATAGCCAAGTTGCAGCATGGTATCGCGCGCAGAAGGTTGAGGTTTCATGAAGCTACTCCCATCAAAAAGCGGTCACGTTTAGGTCTGTTTTCAGTATACGAAGCCCAGTCTAACTTGGTCGTCTTATCGACATTTTTTGCTGATTTTCTCGGCGTTTTACAACTTTTAGCTGTGATTTATCCCTCATTTTTTTGCAAATATAGGGAATATTGAGTACATTGCTGCCCGAATTCGTTTTCACAGGCTGCCAACTTTTGCCGACAGCAGCCATGCGGCGAGCCGATAGTTCGTCAATTTTTCCGCTTGTTTAAGGAGCACCATTAGCGCTTACCGCTACCCCTATTTTTCGCGTTTGAAAGAGGAGTTATTCATGTCAACGCAACGTACACGAAGTACACCCGGCGCCGAATCAATGCGCCCGACTTATCACCCATTTGAAAACCGCGTAACCCAAAGCGGCCTTTTCAAAGGCGTTCACAAAAATATGATGATCGCCGCTACCCTTCTGGTTTTCGCCTTCGTACTGTTTACAGGCTTTAACACCGATCTTGCTGCCACGATTTTTGCAACTGCACGAGGCTGGGTCGAATCCACCTTTGGTTGGTACTACATGATGGTGCTGGTGTTGCTTCTCACGACCAGTTTGATCATTGCCGTCACGCGCTTAGGCAGCATCCGTCTGGGAGATGATGACGATCGCCCCGAGTTCAGCACGTTTTCTTGGTTAGCCATGCTTTTTTCGGCTGGTGTCGGGATTGGCGTACTGTTTTTTGGGGTAGCCGAACCCACGTTCTACTTTGATACAAGTGGTGCGTTCGGCTACCCCAACAACCCGTATGCCGATATGGCTGGGGCGACCGCCATGGGCTTTGATCGTGCCGCCGATGCGTTGCGAGTCACCTATTTCCATTGGGGCTTTCATGGCTGGGCGGTGTATGTGATTGTCGGGCTCGCGTTGGCCTATTTTTCGTTTCGTAAGAAACTGCCTCTGGCCCTACGTTCGACCGTCTATCCACTCATTGGTGAGCGTATTTATGGCCCGATGGGGCATGCCATCGATATTCTTGGCGTGCTGGGTTGTGTATTTGGTGTCGCGACCTCACTGGGGTTAGGCGTCAGCCAAATTGCCGTGGGGCTGGATCGTTTATTTGGGATTGATCCCGGTGTGGTCACTCAGGTGATACTCATTGCGCTGATCTCTGTGGCTTCCATTATGTCTGCGCTATCTGGCGTGGGTAAAGGGATTCGGATTATCTCTGAGTGGAACATTATTGTCTCGGCCCTTGTGATCGCCTACTTCCTGTTTGGTGGCCCGACAGCTTGGCTGATTCAGATTTTTGGCGTCTCGCTGGGTGACTACTTGGTGAACTTTATGCCAATGGGGCTGTGGTTCCCTGATGAGCAAGGTCCCGCTGCATGGCAAAATGCGTGGACCATTTTCTATTGGGGATGGTGGATTGCTTGGGCGCCCTTTATTGGCCTATTTATTGCGCGTATTTCACGCGGTCGTACCCTACGCGAATTTATCTTTGGTGTGCTGTGCGCGCCGACACTGATGATTTTTGCTTGGCTCGCTATCTTTGGTGGTAATGCCCTACATCAAGAGCTTGTCGCTGACACTGGGATTGGTAGCGCAGGGATCATTGATTTGGTGAATAGCTGGGACTTACCCGCTGCACTCTTTGCCAGTGCCGATGGGATCACCGGCGGTGGCATCACTGGATGGATCCTCAATGCCATGATGATTTTCTTGCTATTTAGCTGGTTTATCACCTCGTCCGACTCTAGCACGCTGGTGCTTACCACGATCCTTTCAATGGGCAATGAGCATCCACCGAAGCGTTTCCGTATTTTTTGGGGGTCGATGATCGGGGCGGTTGCCGCCGTGCTGTTGGTCGCAGGCGGATTGAAGGCACTGCAAACGGCCAATATGGTCACCGCATTGCCTATCAGTATTCTTCTGATCCTCATGACAATCAGTGTGCTGAAATCCTTGCTTGAAGAGTCGATGGGCAAATCGACTGCATCGAACACATCGCAAGCTAAGCAGTAAATCTGACTGGGCACGTAACAAAAGCGCCACCGTATTGGGTGGCGTTTTTCTTTGCAACGAATATTACGGCGCTGCTGGCTCTCCAACCGCCATCGCTAGCACACTCACCGGATGCAAAGCTTCCAGCGATGTGTTTTCTTCAATTTGCCATTTACAGGTTTCACAGTCGGTGATCGCAAAGTCCGCCTGCGCGGCTTCAATCTGAGCAAACAAGCCACTACCGATGGCAATCGAGGTTTGATAGTTCTCAGTTTTAAACCCATAGGTACCTGCCAAGCCACAACACTCACTATCGAGCACAATCACCTCTAAGCCTGGGATCATTCGTAACAGCTCAATGGTAAACATCGCATTACCACTGCGTTCCAAGTGACAAGGGGTATGGTAAACCACTCGCTTATTAATAGGCTTGAGCTTGGGCATCTCGCCATTCATGGCCGCTTTGAGTAAAAAGCGAGTCACAAAGCTGATTTGCCCTGCCACGTGGGCGTTATCCACTCCCAGTACGTGGGGATACTCTTCTTTTAACGTCAGCGCACACGATGAGGAGGTGGCTATTACAGGGCGATGCTCGGCAACCGAATCGGCAATCATCGCGGTATTGGCGGTCGCGTTGCGGCGCGCTTTATCGTAAAAGCCATTGGCAATTAGAGGCACGCCACAGCACTTATGTTTCTCGAGCAATTGCACGCCATACCCCATCGCATTCATCACTTTCACTAAGTCTTTACCAAGCTGCGGGTTGTTAAAATTCACATAGCAACCATGAAAGTAACTGACTTGTTTAGGATAATCCGCTTGTGTCGCTGCTTGGCTTTTCATCCAACGCCGAAAGGTGCCAAACGAATACTTGGGTAGAGATTTATGTTTATCCACCCCAATCGTGGCGTGCATCACCGCTTTCACCGGTTTCAGATCCGTCATCACGTTCACCAACGGTGCTACTGGATTAGCAAGCGTGCCAAACAAGTCGGTATGGCTTAGCACGTAATCACGCATCAACTTAGGATTGATATTTTTCTTGCCGTGTTTGCCGCGCGCCACCGCAATGATGTCGCCAATTTTCACCCCGGAAGGACAGGCGGTCTCACAGCGTTTGCAGTTGGTGCATAACTTGAGCAGGTCATCATAATAGTCAGGGTTTTTGATCCGCAGACGCTCACCATCCGGGCCACACTCTTTGGGGCCAGGATACGCAGGGTTCGCTTTTGATACCGGGCAATACACAGTACAGACCGTGCATTTAATGCATTGGTCAAAACTGGTGGGTTGCGGCGCATGGTCGCTATAGTCACGCTGTTTCAGCCATTCAGTTAGCATGGGACGCCTCCTTAGCGTTCGCCATCACAGCGAGCGCACGTTGCGCGGCGGCGTAGCCAGTTGCGATCGCAACGCCACCGCCACAGCCCTCATAGACGGGATCGTAACCACTGAGTACCGCACCACACACAAACAGGTTTTGGCAGCGCTTGCCGCGTGCGGTGGGACGCAGTTGGTTGTCGGTGTTGATGCCAAACGCCATAAAGGGGTGGCTTTGCTGACTGAAAAAGTCGTCGTTGCGCCACTCGCTGCGATCAGGGCTTTGCACCATGTCTAATCCCAACGTCGGTTCGCTCACCTGAGTGCGGTCGGCATTGAGACCGCGACTAAAATAGCTGCCCGTGGCCAAGATCACTGCCTCTGCGGTTAACGGAATATCTTCGAGTTGACGCGTATGCAAAGCGGTAAGGCGACCGTTGTCGTCAAATTCACCGCCAGTCACTTGATCGCCGCGCAGCAATACCCCACCCGCGCTAGCAAAAGCCCGCTGTAACGCACGCTCAATGCGGATCCCCAGCAGTGAAGGCGGCATGGTTGGCACTTCGTGAAAACAGCGATCGGTGCGCTGTTTAAGTGCATCCATCCCCCGCTCGCCGGCCACATCGGCAATGATGGCGGGTAAAATCACCAGCTCATCTGGGCCGGACTGCATGATTAGTTGCTCGCACAGACTGTCAAAGGCATCAGGCTCAGCCAATAAACGAGAAAGATCCACCGAGCGTAGCTCATTGCGGTTACGGCGTAATCGCTCGGCTCCCGGAATCGACAGCGTAATGGTGCGGCTTGGGCAGGATGCAAAATCACGCTGGGCGGTAATGGTGTCTTTCGCTAACGTCGGTTGCGCATCGCGATAGCCTTCAATGGCGACAAAACACAAACCAGAGAAACGACGCGGGCCGCGATGCTGATACACATGCCCTTGCGATAGCCAAGTCGGGCGCACAGTACCTAATGGCGTAATGCGGCCGTGGTTGGCGTTATCTTCTTGATGATACAGACACACCTTTTGCGCACTCAATTGGTGTTGGAACCAAGCGAGTGACTGGGTGATTTCCTCTAAACTGACTTTGGCATAGGGATGCTCAGGGTGCTGGCGCACCAGTTTCGGAATCGCTTCAAAAGGCTGACTGACCGGCTCACCATTGGGAAAATGGCCCAATACATCAATGGAGCCTGACGAGAAATGTAGCGCGCTTTGTCCGGCGCTAATCATTACGGTTTTCTTGCCCGCTTCCAGTGACCGCAATGCGGCAGTAAACCCGGCAATGCCGCCACCAATCACTGCGATATCGTAGTGGATCATTGTGATACCTCCTGATCAGCCGCTGACGTCGGTGCAGCACGCTTTATCTCAGCGCTACTGCGCGGTGCCTTCGGCGGCATTGGCACCTCACCGGCGCCAAATAATCCTTGATAAATCCAATAGCTAAATTCGGCTTCGCGTAGCGCATCGCCCCAAAAAATCGGTTTCACGCCTTTCCAGCGCTCTTCGAGAAAGTCCACCAGCAGCCCTGCACTGGCTTGGCCATCTATCCCAGCCAGCTCACTGAATAAGCTAGCGGCACGATAGCTGCACAACTCACCCTGACAAGGCCCCATACCCAGACGAGTGCGCCGACGCAGATCGGTGAGATTTTTCACATCCAGCGATTGAATCGCATAGTTCACCTCGCCCTTGGTCACCATTTCGCATTCGCAAATCACCGCTTGGCTGTCGTCACTTTCATCTAAAAAATGGCTAACGCGCTCACCGTGGCGGTAATAGGCGGATTGGTAGACAGGTTTCACCAAGCTGGCACTGGCTTTACGGATCCCTTTAGAAGGCTCAGAGCCCGGTAGCGGGCGAATCGCAGTTTGGCAACGGTTGCGGTTACCCAACTTTTCAGCCACCAAGTCTGTGGCTTGCTCGGCCATCAAACGATAGGTCATGAGCTTGCCACCAGTGATAGTGATCAAGCCTTCCAGCCCATCGCGTGCTTGGTGATCGAGTAACACAATGCCGCGACTGATATTACGACCACTGCCGTCGTCATCTACCGAGACCAAAGGCCGCACGCCAGCATAGGCGCGCAACACGCGTGTATTGGCCATGATGGGGGCGAGCTTAGCCCCTTCGCGCATCAGCACATCCACCTCTTGTGGCGTCACCGCGAGCTTATCAATCTGATCGTACTCGATGTGCTCAGAGGTGGTGCCGATTAAGGAAATGGTGTCACCGGGCACCAATATATCGGCGTCTGCCGGTTTCCGGCAGCGGTTGATCACCCGGTTATTAATCCGATAGTCGAGGATCAGCAATGAGCCCTTGGCGGGGAACATTTTGATATTCAGATCGGCATACTCACAGATTGTCTGCCCCCAAATCCCTGCGGCATTGATCACTTGCTTCGCCATAATGGCAAAACGCTCGCCGGTGAGGGTATGCAAACACTGGACGCCTTGCACCGTCGCCCCTTGACGAATTAATCCCGTCACTCGGGTATGGTTAAACACCTTGCCACCGTGCTCTTTGCCGTCCAACACATTCGCGGCACACAAACGAAAGGGGTCGATAATGCCATCCGGCACTTGCACCGCGCCAATCATCGCTGGATTCGCGTTGGGTTCGAGCGCTAACGCTTCACGTGGTGTCAGTTTTCGGGTCGGAATACCGGCTTTATCGCAACTGGCAATAAAGGTGTCTTGGTACGCTAAATCATCTTCCGGCAAGGTGATAAAAAGTCCGCTGGTGTCTTCCACGCAGTGGCGAGCAACGGATTTAAGGATGGTGTTTTCTTGAATGCATTCACGGGCCGATTCGGTATCTGTGACCGCGTAACGAGCCCCAGAGTGCAGCAGTCCATGGTTGCGCCCCGATGTCCCAGCCGCAATATCGTCACGTTCGAGCAAAATGCATGAGATACCACGCAGTGCGCAATCTCGCATGATGCCGGTGCCGGTTGCACCCCCACCGATGATGACCACATCCGTTTCAATATACTGGCTATTTGGCATGGGGCCTCCTTGTTACTGTATCGTAACGGGAGTGTGGCATTTTCCGTGTCACAAAGACGGCGAGATCATCACACAATGCGCGAATTCGAAATACAAACTCACACTTGTTTGATTTAAGACAAACTTTTAGCCGCCAAAAGACGCGCGAATGGTGACACGGGAAGCCACCGCTACAAGGGAAAGGCCCGACGATCGTACCGAAGGCTCCGTCAAGTTGGCTGACTCGATGCGATGCACAATAAATACATTAGAAAATGCGCGAAAACGCGCATTGTTAATGAGTTGTATAATTACTTGCTGCTAGTGCGGGTCACTAAACGCTGGCGTGTCATATACCCGCGATAACACAGAGCCACCACAAAACATAACCCTGCGGGAAACAGCAGGGCAGCAAAATGGAAGTGCGCAAAAAGCGCCGCACCCACTACCCCGCCGACGATAAAGCCAGACGCGATCAGTAAAAAGAGCATCAGTTTGCGCTTATCCACTGGATTGCCGCGCACCTTCCCCCCTAGCATCAATCCTAAATCGGTAAAGATGCCAGTTAAGTGGGTTGATCGCACGATCGCGCCGCTGTAGGTGGTCGCCATCGCATTCTGCAAGCCGCACGCTGCCGACGCGGCCAACTGACCAATGGCAAAACCGCGAGAAAGAAAATAAAACGCCACCACAATTAGCCCAGCTTCGACAAACAGTGCCGAGTCATAATGGCGACCCAATTTAAGCGTGCTGCCATGCAATAAGCATCCGGAAATCGCGGCACCGAGGAAAAAAGCCAACAATAAGCCACCCAGTTGGATAACTTGTGTCCATTGGCCTGCAAACAACCCCGAGCCAAATTGCGTCGCGGTGCCTGACACGTGCGACACGGCTTGATGTTCAAAGCCCAACAAACCGATCGCATTGATGGTACCGGCGATCAGCGCTAACACAAACGCCCCGGCTTCAACCCACCGAGGCAAACGGGTAATCATTGGCTTTCCTAGTCGTTATTGGATGAGGATGATGGCTGGTCGAGCATGTCCAGTTGGTTGTGGCGGATCATCGCTTGTAACTCGTCCACATAGGCCTGACCACGCTCTGAATAGCGTACCAGCCCATTGGCGAGTGCTGCGCCTGACAGTGGTTTATTCTGCTCACGCAGGTTGGCGCGGATCTCGCGTAGCCTTTGGTACGCGGCATGAGTATTTAAGTTATTGATATAGCTTTGTACCGAGGCTTGCGGGTTATCAAACGCTGCAACTTCGTGCACTTTCCCTTCCGCTCTTTGATTAGGGACCAGTCCACATCCTTTACTAAAGCACCACTGGCCGAAGTAGTTATTCCCTTCCCGTGCAAACCGCGACGTGCCCCACGCACTCTCGTTCGCCGCCTGTGCTAACACCAACGACGGAGGAATAATATCCACCCGTTGGATCAATGCCATCCAGTCTGCTTCTTGGTCGACGTTAAAGTCTTTAAGCTCATACTGTTCGGCGAGCGCTTGGACGCGTTTTATTTCTCGGCTACTTAGCTCACTTTTACGCGCATGCCATGCCATTAATGCGGTGCGATCCGCCAATATTTGGCTGTTAATGGCATTAACCACAGGGGTGAAGTAATCAAAAAACGCCTGCTTTCGCTCTGCCCCCGCGGCAAAAGATTGGAAATCAGGAACAAGGGGAGCTTGGGGGCGCTGACATGAGATCAAAATGGTGACGGTCACAGCAAAAATCGCCATGCCGATAAAGACGAAGGTACGATGTTTCATAGTGCCCCTAATGTTGTCGATGTGGGCGGTATTATACGCGAAATACCCGTTGGCGACGAATGCCGCCCTCTCAACTTAACACTGGCTGAGTCACATTATATTAACAAGGTAAGATGACCCGAAAGCATGCGCCGCCTAAATCACTATGGTCGATTTCAACATTGCCACCGTGGCGGGTGACAATTTGTTTGACGATCGCAAGCCCCAAACCATAGCCGGAACGCTTTTTATCGCGGGAACGATCTGCACTGTAAAACGCATCAAAGATAAACGGCCAATGTGACGGATCAACGCCCTCACCATCATCGTGGACCGCAATCACCAGCTGCGTATCCTCACAATAGACACGCACGGCGATTTGACTTACCGCATACTTCTCCGCATTACCAATTAAGTTGGTAATCACCCGTTTTAGCAGGTGTGGATCCGCCTCAATACTGGGCAAGTCCTGCGGTGCATCCAAGCTCACGGATTTGGTGCTTAGTGTCTGCCAACGCGGCCATTGTTCATTCATCCACACAGACGTATCTAACGTTTGTGGTGTGAAGAGTGTATTAGGATGATCAACGCGGGCCAAGTACAAGAGCTCATCAACGAGTGACGCCATTTCGTCGGTATCCTCAATAATACTGGCAACTTTTTGGCTCTGCTTGGTATCCAGCGGGCTCTCGCTAAGTAACTCTGCTTGCCACTGAATACGAAATACGGGAGTACGCAATTCATGTGCAACCGCATTGGTCAGTGCTCGACTGCTACTCACAAGATTGGCAATACGGTCTGCCATATGATTAAAGGTACGATTCAGCGACCCGACACGTTGGTGGCTACGTGTTGATGCGCGGGCATTTAAATCTCCCCCAGCAAACTGTAAAGCCGTTTTCTCTAACGCGCGAACACGACGGCTTAAAAACCACACCATAAAAAAGCTGTAAATGGCAAAGCCAACAAAAAGAAAAACAATCAGCAAATTATCTTCGAAGGCTATTGCACGATGTAATGGGGAGTTTGGATCCTCTTTTAAGGTGTAGAACACCTGCATATCCGCAAGGTGGAACCACAACTTGTCATCATCGTCGTAGTAGACATCAAATTGTCTATCGGTACGGTCGAAGTAATTTTTTACCGCGACAGGCAAGTGCTCAGCCGGGTGAGTATCTAGCGCATATTCAACTTTATGGGTGTATGCCTTTAGCGCATCCAGCGCCGCGTCCGTGCCTGAGGTTGCCTCAATGATATCCAACATATCAACAAGACCATCCGCTCGTCGTTCTAACAGAATAGCATCATGATCATCGGTGATTTCATACACCAAGACGACATACGTCACCAAGCTGGCAAAGAAAATAATAACCAAGCCAAAGAAGAACTCTAAATAAATGCGGCGCATGCCCCTACCTCAATCCAACGACCTATTGCACTTGGATAAGCACTACCAAGTATCAGGCACAAATAAATAGCCTTTACTCCGTACCGTAATAATCCGGCGCGGACTTGCAGAATCATCCATCAGTTTTTTGCGCAGCGTGACGATTTTGTTATCTACGGTTCGATCAATCCCATCATATTCAATCCCGCGCAGTGCTTGGGTAAGCGTGTCTCGAGATTGTACCGAATCGGGATGCGAGGCTAGTTGCCACAGGAGATCAAATTCACTTTCCGTTAAAGTGATACTTTGCTCATCTAGCTTACATTGCCGGCGTGCTTGATTAAGCACAAGGCCTCCATATTGCAGCACCCCTGGGGGAGCGGATGACATGACCGTGTCCGATTGACGACGCAACAGCATACGTACACGCGCCATAAGCACGCGGGGTTTAATCGGTTTACTGACAAAGTCATCGGCACCAATTTCCAGCGCAGCCACATGATCAAAATCGTCATCACTGGCAGTTAACATCAAAATTCTACCGTGGTAACCATTGCGGATCTGTCGACAAATTGTCAGCCCATCGTCGCCGGGCAGCATGAGATCCAGCAATACCAAATCGGGTTGCGCTGCCAATATTTTCTCTGCCGCGCCTGTGCCTTCTGCCAATGCCGTTACGGTGTAATCTTGCGCTTCGAAGTATTCCGTTAACATTGCGCGCATTTTGGGGTCGTCCTCGACCACAAACAGGTGCAGTTTCTCTTCCATTTTGATTGGTCACATCATCACTAAAAGGTAACAAGTATACCAATTTCCCTATCGATTCAACTGATTCCTGCTCTGACAGATGTCAGACAATTCCTGACGAACTGACGATATTCTCTGATTGCTAGTGCGCTTACATTACTGCCAACCCCAGTGGTGAACATCATTAAAGGAAGTAATCATGAAAAAACTAGCAATTATCATCGCGGCTATCGCCTCTAGTACTGCATATGCTGGCGACACCTATATTCGTAACGGCAACATTTATTCACATGAAGGCCAAGCAGTTGCCAGCATTGGCGTAGGTGTCACCAGCGATCTCTATAAAGACCAAGACAAAAACATCTATCCGCAGTTTAACCTCGGTTACAACGGCGAAAACTTTAACGCGGATCTTTCCAATGGCCTTAACTACCGCTTCTTGGGTAACAATGATGATACTGTGAACCTCAATGCCTATATTGGTCATTTAACGCCTGGCTACAAAAGCAAAGACGCAGATATTCTTAAAGGCATGAAAGATCGTGATCCAGCCATTGATGGCGGTATCAATATGGACATCAACACAGGCAAAGGTGGCGTATTGTCTACCTATGTAGGTCATGACATCACTGGTGAATACGATGGCTTCAATGCAGGCATGAAGTACATGCACCTCACCCACTTCGGCAATGTTGACTTTGTCCCTTATGCCGGTGTTGATTGGTTGAGCAAAGACTATGTTGACCACTATTTTGGTGTGAAAGACAGCGAAGCCACGGCACAACGCGCCGCCTATAAAGGTGATGATGCCTTTGCTTACAATGTTGGCTACAAACTTGTCGTACCAATGGGTGAAAACTGGGATATTAGCCAAACCACACAATATACCCGTTTAGGCAGCGACATTGCTGATTCGCCAATCGTCGATAGCGCGAACCAGTGGGCAGCTCAAGCGATGGTTAGCTATCACTTCTAAGTAACACGTCGGCCACTGGTTTATCTAGTGGTCGGCTCCTCTCAATTTCCTACGTAATACTTTGTTTATATTGTCAAAAATAGTTTCCTCCCCATCACAATCTATTTCAATGGGGTGTGATTGCAGCCTTCAGTCACATTTTGTTACATTCCTAACGCATAACACAGTTTCTCGCTTTTGTCCCCTCGCTATCCGCACGCTACATGGCGACACATTCGCGACTTTTCTCAGACTCACGCGCTAGGATGCCCATGAAAAACATCTTATTTTTACCCATTGCCATGTTTGCGTTCGGGATGGATGCCTATGTCGTGGCGGGCATTATTCCGGACATTTCGACCAGTTTTCAGATCACAGAAGCACAAACCGCACAGATGGTGACGGCTTTTACCTTGTGCTATGCCCTTTCTGCGCCAATCTTGGCGACATTGTTGGCGGGCTTTCCAACCAAAAAGGCGCTCGTGCTATCGATGCTGGTATTTATCTTCGCTAACCTTGTCACGATATTCAGCACCCACTTAACCATGTTGCTGGCAAGTCGTGCACTAGCCGGAATAGGCGCCGGTATTTTCTCTCCTTTAGCGGCGGCGAGTGCCGCCTCTTTGGTGCCTACAGAAAAGAAAGGTCGCGCACTAGGGCTGTTACTGGGTGGCATGAGTGCAGGTACTGTCATCGGCGTGCCTGCCGGCCTTGCTCTCGCCACTTGGCTGGGGTGGCAAGGCGTCTTCACCGTTGTAGTCGGTATCGCGTTTATTGGGCTGATTGGCGTGTTGCTTGGGGTGCCCCATATCTGTGTCGCACCACCGCCATCACTGAAAGCGCGTGTCGCATTGCTCGCCAATCGCTCGGTGTCTGCCACCATTGCTGTCACCTTCCTGACTGCTGTCACTAGCTTGGGGCTCTACGCTTATCTCGCACCTATAATTACGGGCATCACACAACACACTAACCTCACGCCATATTTATGGGTTTGGGGACTAGGCGGCATGATGGGTAGCTTCACCATCGGCCATTTGATCGACTGGGTAAAACACCCACGAGCCATCTTACTCGGGATACTAACGCTCATGTCCGTGGCCATCTTGAGCATTCCGAGTAGCTTGCCGTTGCCCTCCATCATTGCCTTTGTGCCATTTTTCTTGTGGGGCGCTGCCGGTTGGTCGTCGCTCGCGCCACAGCAACACACGCTGATTAGCCTCCAACCGGAGCACAGCGCTGCGGTGGTTGCACTGAATGGTTCGTCAAACTACCTTGGTGGTGCTGTGGGTACCCTTTTGGGTGGGCTGTGGCTCGGCCACGGCCTCTCGGTGACTCAGCTTGTCTATGCCGCCGCGGCAGTTGGTGGCGTAGCAATCGCTATTCAAATCGGGATTCTACGCCAAAGTATTCACGCCGTAGCGACAAGGTGCAAAAGTACCTAGTTTAGCAATATTCTAAGTATCCCACTTCTTCATTAAACGTTGAATTTACTTGCCTCAGTCGTCAGTAACTCAGGTGGTGGCATGGTCACGGTTTGCAGCCCTGCCGTTTGCAAGGCGATTTTTATGGTATCGAGATGCGCTTGTGTTGCCTCTGGCCAATTGGTGGCATCGCCCGTCACGCCTGCGCGGTGAAAGCCATTTAAACGCACGGAAAACACATTTCCCTGCGCCAACTGCATTTGCTGCAAATCATATAAATAGGCACAAAGTGGCGACAGATTAGCTTGCCAGTCGGTATACCCGGGGATCAGTAACAGCCGCACTTCGTGCAATTTTCCCTGCTTCGCCAGCCAACTTAGGCTATCACGCACACGGCGGGACGAATGCCCGGTCAGGGCCCGGTGCGCGTCATTTCCCCATGCTTTCATATCCACCATGGCACCGTCCATATAGGGTGACAACGCCTGCCAACGCTGGCATGGCACGCCGCCGTTAGTGTCGATCAAGCATGTAAGGTGCGCTAATTCAGAGTGCTGTTTGACCGCGCGAAAAAGCGCGCGGATAAAGCGCCATTGCAGACTGGCCTCACCGCCACTGACGGTAATTCCACGAATAAAGTGCCGTTGTTGATAAATCGCCGTCACTGCCTCGGCCAAAGACATACCGAATGCGCTTGCACTGTCACGCTCAATGGTTTCAGGGTTGTGGCACCCCGGGCAACGAAATTGGCAACCTTGCAGAAAAAATACCATCCGATTACCGGGACCATCGACACAGGAATAGGGCAACACACTTGCAACCCGAGCCACTGGACCCGATATTTTCTCCTGCTTAGGATGACTCATGAGTGTCCGTCCAACGCGCGCCAGCGAGAAATTCCGCGCTCACGACTCTTGGCTGCCGCGCTGTCACTGTCGTCATCTCAGAAGCTTCTGCGCCCAATACCGTGGTATTGGTCCGAGAGCCCGATTGTTTGAACTGGGCAATCTCGGATTTTTTCACCATATAGCCGGTGATACGCACGAGATCATTCCCATCTGTATTCGCCGTGAATTCGCGCAGCCCGGATTGCAGCGCCCCTAAACATAAATCGGTTAATGCATCGGGATTGCCTTTAATGGTGTCATCCAATGTCAGGATCTCGCTCACACCCGCTTCAAAGTAAGGGTGTAACGGCGCAAGCGCCTGCAAATGGGTGACAGGATCCGGTTCATAGCCGTAACGAATCCGCACCCCCGGAGTGGTCCCTTGGTCAATGGATAAGCCACCTTGCGCATGCAGCAACGCTCGCCCACGCCAACCATGCTTCACTGGAGTCTCTGCTACAAACGTACTTAATGCTTTGGTGATATCGTGTGCCATCTCATTCGCCGCTGCATCGTGGCCATATTCGCCACATAGGCCTTGGCGTGCCATCAGGGTATTGACCGCTTCAGCCATCGCATACACGCCAAACATGGGGACAAATTTTTTCTCATCAATCAAGCCTTCCTGCACTAGAAAGCTATTAAAAAAGTGTGATTCTTGATGCAGGAAGTGACTGCGTGCATCGATCAGCTCCACCATCAATGCGCCGTAATGCGGCAAGGTGTGCGAGAGCAATGTCGAGAGATCATTTGCTTCTTCTGCGACTTTTTTTAAGTTAAGGCGTACCAAGGTGTTCGCGCCGCCTCCAATCGGTAGCGCGTTGTAACAGCTCACAATCCCCACATTGGGCGAGTGAGCCTCTGCGTCACCAAATGTGGCTTGATGTACCGGCCAGTTAGCAATATGTGGCTTGCTACAGGCAATGATGTTATCTGTCGCCTGCCGAACTAGGGTGCGCGGGGTACGAGACGGGTCAACCATCAAGGTCAGGTTTGGGGCGACTTGTTGCAGTTCTGCGTCGATGCGCAAAATCATGCGACAAACACGATTATCATCTGGGCCAATGTTGGCATGCATAAATGCGTCTGGCAGTGTTCTGTCAAGCTGGATCCAGAACCGCTTCAGCGCTTGATACAAATGTTCATCACTCACATCATCGCAATATGGCAGCAAGAGTTGATCGAGGTAGCCCAAAAACACCGGGATATTGGTCACCGAAGGCACATGATGGTAAAGCACCATGAGCTTCATCAGCGCGTCCTCTAGATCGGTTGCCGGCGTTAACGCCAAATACTCCGAGCCACGTTTTAAAAAGCGGGCATAATCGGGCAACACATAACGCGGCTTAAAGGGAGCGTGACCCTCAAACATATCGCCGATCACACCCTGCTCCATCGCAGCCACGAGCGCTCGGCTGCAAGGTACGTAGGGTAAAGCCGCATCGGCTTGCGCAGCGAGCGCTAACGTTTTCTGCGAAGGGGTTAAGCTCGGATGGGTAACAATGGCATGCATAGCGTCGGTCATGCGGGGCTCCTGACAAGCTGAGTTCTAAAAATAACCCCATGAGAATAAAGGGTTATTTTCTTAGAATATGTTAGCTTGTCCACACGATGGAAAACCGCTACCTCTCACGTGATGCTTCCACGTCTGTCGTGTGACCTTGTGCTTGTTCTGGTGGTGCAAACAAGCACTGCCATCGTTGCCGAAAACTCAGACCGGGCTGCGTGGCGTCTCGCCACATTTGTTGCCATTCTGCAAAAGTTACCACCAGAGGGTTGAAACTATTCACTGGCTTGGGGATCCCATAGCGTACCGGCTCAGATTCCGCCTCGAAGGTGCCAAATAATTTGTCCCAAATAATTAAAATGCCCGCGTAGTTTTTGTCGATGTACTGAGGATTTACGCCATGATGAACGCGATGATGAGACGGGGTATTAAAAATCCACTCCACAGGCCCCAGTGTCTTTATCCATTGAGTGTGAACAAAAAACTGTAACCCTAAATTCAGCAGTACAACAAACACCACCCATTGCGGCGGAAATCCGATCACCACCAGCGGCAGCCAAAACAGCCACATCCCTGCCAGCGGGTACATTAAGCTTTGGCGAAACGCGGTGCTAAAGTTCATCCGCTCAGAGCTATGATGCACCACATGCGCCGCCCACATCCAGCGCACACGATGGCTAGCGCGGTGAAACCAGTAATAGCAAAAATCCTGCACGACCATCAGCAATAAGAACAAGCCTACCGACATTTCAATATCAAACAGCCGCCAGCCAAACCACCACAAATACACCTTGGCAATCAGCAGCCCGGTCAGTAAATCTGCAGCTTGATGCAGCCCCGCTAAGGTAAAATTGCAAAGCACTTCCGGCACGTAATAACGGGCATTATCGCCCAGTTTTCCGTGGCGCAGCGCCACCCAGTACTCCCCCAGCATGCATAAGAAAAACACGGGAGCGAGCACAAGCAGTAGCCATTCGGGATGGGAAATCAGTTCGGTCACGGGGCCTTTATCGCACGGTACAATTTATTAACATGTTAGGGGGTTCTACCTAACCTGTAAGGAAAAGTATCACCAAGCTGTTAGTTTGCGCACATATTGCAATGCGATGGATGTTCTTCATCAATGGTGAAAAGCGCCCAAACGGCGCTTTTCGCTATTCAATTAATTATCGCCGTAGTCAGGCTCGCTTAATCTCCGCCAAGTGGATTTTTACGGTTTTTATGATGAATACGCACCTCTCTGGCCTGCATGTGATGCTCACCGGTGACCTCAACGTTCATGCCAGGTTCTAGCTCATCAAGCATGTCAGGGTCAGCCTCAACCTTATAAAGTCCATCACTGGTGGCTACCATCATGTGGTCTTCTGCGATGTCCGTTACTTGCCCATTTACAACGCTGGGTTGCGCATCGGCCAACACACCAAAGCTAAAGAAAAAACTTAAAAGACAGAGTAGTTTTTTCATGGACGTTCCTCTTTGTATTCGCAATCTGCAGAAAACAAAGTAAAGAACAAGGGGGCAATCGTTGCCAGTGAAATGCTCGTTTAGTACCTCACCAATAAAAGTGGCTAAATAGATCTTTTCTTACCCATCACCACCCTAAATCGCTACGAACATCCCACTGTTCTGGGAGTGACTTATACCATCAATCTTACAGGCTCAGTTGGATTCGGTCGGATGGACGTCGCCCGGCTTTCGGGCGACAAAAACATATGAGTGTCACTCAGTGCGGAGGTCTACATCGACGATATATAATCGATTGCCATCCACAGTGTCGGTATCCAGCATTTTCTGTTCCAATTTACCGCTCGTGGCCCAGGTGGCAAAGTCGTCGTCATTCAATACGCCTAGATGACGATCATCAATCACCCATAGCCCTTCCATCTTATCGTGCGGATACCCTACTTTGGCAACCATATCTACCACTAGGGATTTGCTGACAGGCGTGATCCCAACTTCGGCTAAAGCACTCCAACCCTGTTCGAGAACAACCTCCTCAAGTGTCTTTCCCGATAATGTAAGACCAAGTTCCATATCCTGTTTAACATCACCGCTACTTGCGAGAGTTTCAAGGTTGGTTCCGGAGGTAAGATCAATGCGATAGATATGCTTTTGTACATCTGGAGCGGCAGCTTGTTCACCGTTAGGGCCACCGTAGAGAAAGCTTCCATCACGTTCGATCACCAGAAATTGTGTGTCGCTCAGCGCAACAATTTCGGAGTTCGAGTTTTGTGGTTTCTCCTGACGGTAGAGGTACTGCCCGATGTTACCGGACTCAAGATTAACGGTCACGATGCGAGTAATGTCTAGATCCTTCACCGCGCTATCGGGATGGTACATCGTTGATTGCATAATCCCTACAAGGGTTTTCTCATCCGGCGTAATAGCCAGCCCCTCCATGCCTCTATTGGCGCGCCGATTGCCGAATTCAGCAGGCAAGGTCAAATCAACCCGCTCATCGTTGGCAAACGCATTTATTCGGCCGATTTCCCTGCCTTCAGCGTCAAAATGGACAATATGTGGACCATACTCATCGCTGACCCAGAAAGTACCGCCCGATAGAGCTACTAGCCCCTCTCCATCTAGACCATAATCATCAAGCAAAAACGGATTGGTCATTTCATCATAAGGCTGGCTGTCATTTTTAAGAATCGGTCGGCCATCTGCGTGGTACGGCGTTTCACCGGTTCCGCCCAAGTCAGAGCTATTGGGAAGCCCAGTGATCAGGGACCCATCAGGATGTTTGAGTAGAATTGTATCGACTTGCTCAATTCGACCGTTCGATTTTACCTCAAATAATCCAATACGTGGGGTATAGTCCGGTGTTGGGAATATTTTTCCTTTACCGAGGCTGCCTTTAAATTTAGCATTAGGACCTCGATCAGTGAGAGCATAAAAGCGGTTTACATCCGAAGGATGTGCTGTCATTGCCGAACCGAAGCCACCATTACGAATCTCAAAAGCCTGCTGAGACTTAGCGTCAATGAGATCAGTCCTCAACACGTTGTAAGGTAGAAACACCCCCTCCTTCGGGTAACTGTCAAACACGGTTGCGCTGTTTTTTCTTGTATCATTGTTGCTGTATTTACAACCAGCGAGCACGAAAGATGCTATGAGAGGCACCAAGAACAGTTTATATTTATTTATCGACTTCATTGTCTATTTCCTTTTTATCTCATAAAGATCACAGCACAGCATCCTATCCCTTAAGCGATGCCTCACTGGCAAAATGCCGAGTCAAAACCATATACGAAAGCCGTCTTACTCTGAGAATCTGGAGAAAACCAAGGGGACAAGGATTTGAGCATATCAAAGGACTTGATCGCTCGGTTAACCACCTTCCGAGTGTAATCAGCAGATCCATCCTTGTGACGGAATGACAGCTCGGCCACTAACGGTGATTGGCATCCAGCATCACCTTATATTCTCGAGATGTGACATTAGGATTAGCCTTCACCATTGTATTCATCAATATCGCACTTATTAGAACCATGAAGCAGCGACAGGCCGTCATAACTTACTCCTTGAGATGTAACTAGGCCAACAGCCTAGTAGAATCAAAAAGATAGTGCCTCAACATGACAAGTACTATAACGTCGTATGACGATGCCATGATCAATTCATGACACCACTGAATCATGTAACTAATTGAATCAATTGATATCGCTATAGTCGCGGCGACCCACACACTGCAGACAATAGCGAATAGTAACCTCAGCTACATCTGACACTCCGAGACCTTTTCTATGGAAAGCAAAGCGGAAAAAACAAGGTCGTGAAAGAAAATAAATCATGTAAATAGAATAACTTATAGGACTAACGCTCTGCTTGCGTCAAACAACCAGACGCTCGCGTCACACGCCGCTAGTCCCCTACTTTTATCTCGTAAGTGGTAAAGCATTCACCCAGCATATGTGTTTTAAATACTCGTAGAGCACGTTGCGTTAAAAATGTGGATTCTCGACGGGTGTGCAGCAAATGAAGATAAACGACTTGATGACCAAGTTGTTCAGCGCGCGAGAGTAGAAACTTAAACACGTGCCGCCCAAGTCCCCAGTGCGAGGTATCCAACACGATCGCCAATTCAAAACCACATTCAGTACGCTGAATACCACACCATCCTACGAGGCAGTTGTTGACACTCACCGCCCTAACCAAACATCCGTCTTGAGTATCAATGTGTCTCTTCTCTCTCACCCATGTTTTGATGCTCTGTGCATCAAAAGGGGCATGTTCGATAAGATGCTGCCGAATGCTGGGTTTATTGAAGATAGGGATAAAGTCGTTTGGCGTGATGGCATCGAGTGGTAAGTAATTAATCATCATAACACTCCAGTATTGGGGCGACTGTAGGGGGCGAGCGACGTCAAGAGTCGCCAGACTAGGCTTACAGTATCAAACAGAAGAGGCTGGATCAGAACAAGGTGCGGAATGTGTTGATGGGATCTGTCTTTACACGATCAAAAAAGCCGCTGATTACTCAGCGGCTTTTTTGATATGTGGCGGAGGGACAGGGATTCGAACCCTGGAAGGGCTATTAACCCTTGCCGGTTTTCAAGACCGGTGCTTTCAACCGCTCAGCCATCCCTCCGAACAGGTTTGTATACTAATGATGGCCTTACGCAATGTAAAGTACTGCAACACTATTTTTTGTTTAAGTGATGGATATTTATCCATTATTCGCACACAGTGACTTCACATCGGAGGAGCAAGTTGGTACAACGTGTCTATCCTCCATGAAGAGGCCGCGTTTTAATAACTCAGGAACAGACATGACCATAGATAGTTTTCTCGTCAAAATCACAAAGACACCCGAGATGGTGACGTTTGATGAGACCTTGGCCGTGATCGATGCACATTACGATTACGCCCCGACTCGCTTTACTAATGGCAATCTCGCCAATAAAGCGGGCCAAAATACCGGTTCGTGTAAAGTGTTGGCATTTTGCCAACTGCACGAGTTAACCGAAGAGCAGACCCTAGCGTGTTTTGGCGGGTATTATCGTGAGGACGTGCTCAGTAATCCATCCGGCAACGACCACCAAAATATCCGCAATTTTATGGTCACCGGCTGGAAAGGTGTCGACTTCGACAAAATGCCACTTAAAGCGAAAGCAGGTGTGCATTCATAATCCATAAAAAACGGCGATCAAATGATCGCCGTTTTTACCGCTTAGCGATAATTTACACAGTTTGGTGCCGAGGCAGGAAGATTTCACCCATCATGCAACGCACACTCCCTCCGCCGACGGTTTCAATGGTGTTTACATCAATCGGCACCAGCTTGCCAAATTGACGTAAAGTCCGCTTTTGATCTTCAGTAAACGCACTATACGCGGAAAGAGACATCACAATTAACGACTCACCGTGACGATTGCGTAGCTGCAAAATATTGCCACACAGTTGATTCATCTGTGCCTCGCTGATTGAAACCAAGGTTTTGTCTTCGGCGAGCGTATTACACACGAGCTCACGTTGAGCAGGCTCGATGACCTCGTCACACACCACAGCAAACGCTTCACCCACCGCCATCATCACATTGGTGTGATACACAGGATTGCCGTCACTCATTGCCGTGTTAAAGCTAACAACTTGGCGCATACCCACTTTGGCTGCCCATTCGGTTAACAGAATGCTGTCACAGCGGTGAGAAAGTGCTGCATAGACACGCTGGTTGAGGTGATCAATCACCATCGCACCCGTACTTTCTAGAAACGCTTCGTCTTTGTCGTGACACTTTACTTTGTGCACATGGTTAACGGCGTAGCCCGCTTTATCAAGGGCCGCCATCAGGCGCTCAGGCTTAACCTCAAGTTGACGATTAGGACATGCCATCGGGTACAGATACAGTTCACCGCTTGGCAATGTACTAAACCAGTTGTTAGGAAATACAGCATCAGGCGTTGCTGGATCGGAGTCTGGATACTCCATCACGACGACATCAATACCATGGCGACGTAGCGTCATCACCATATTATTAAACTCTGCCATGGCGCGCGTTTTCACTTCCTCATCGGGCAACGCCAGCGCATGCTGGAAACCATTATCTTCACTGGTTTGTGCATTAAATTTAAAGTGCACAGGTGGCACCATGACCACCGCAGACGCTGCGTGTGGATGTGTAAGCGGATATTGGGTATCGCAGCTCGCTAAAAACGCCATAAGCAAACCTTCCAAAACAACATGATTAAAAGAGTATAGATGGCCTGTCGCGCACACGATCACTTGTCGGTGCACGCTGGCCCGAATGCTTGATAAATTTAATAACCGCAGGAAAATATCATTGAAACAACTCTTTTACAAACAGAGTTTTTTGATGCGACCTGATAACGCGAAATGCCGCAACGCTGTCGATGGTTGCTACCACAGGACAGGTCTTTTCTTGCTTAGCAGCAAGCCGGTTTTTGTCCGGATACCTCAACGCACAATTTGAAATTACACAAGCACCGCTCAAGCATAGGTAGGGCTAGCCACCGTTAGGATTAGCGAATCGGCACCCACTCCCGAGGCGGAGCTAAACCTAACTGAGCAAACTCCGATTTGCTGTAAATACCGGTTCCTTGGTGCCCGACAGAGATAGGGATTTGATCGGCTGGCATGCCGGCAAATACTTTATGGATGTAAACCGCAGCGTGAATGCCATGCTTTTCACCATCTAACACATACCCGCCGGCAGCCATACCCTCACCAACTGATACTTTCCAAAAAGCAAAAACAGGATGCTTCGCGTTTTGGTTCGTCCAAACAATCACTTGATTTGCATCGATATTCCTTCCCATCCTATCGCGCAATGTTTGGTAGCTACCCACAAAAAGCACATCATAGTCATCGTCTAGAACTGCTTTTTTCCAATCAGGAAACGTTGTAAACCTCTCGATCCTCGTGATCGTTTGATTTAACTTAGAAAAAAGGTTTGCCTGGCTTTGCAAATAACCGGTGTTGATTTTTGCAGTGGGACCATCATCGAAGAGAATTTTAATATTTTTAATCGGTTGATTAGAAAGCTGAATCACATCAGACAGCGAGCGATAAAAATGAGGCCGCTCAAGAACACCGGTCACGCGGACAGGCCCATTCAGGCTCTCGAGCAACGGCAGGGGATCGCCGTTTACGCCAAGAAAAACAACATCAATGTTTTCATGCTGCAGCCTAGGGAGCATATGATTCAGCGCGATATCATCACAAAGCAGGACGACATCAGGCTTTACCTTTTTATAAAAGGCGAATGCTTCGTCAGCTTTGCGCTGATGTGCTGATACTGGCAGCTTTTTAGCATTCATCTCAAAACGCGATACATGGATACTTTTGTCGAGCACCTTGTTCAGACCCAGTGTATAACTCTCGGTCCACGAGAATGTTTTATGGTAGCTATCAATGATCAATAATTTGTGATCCTGAGCGACGGCTTTACTCAGTAATCCCAAAGTGAGAATCATGCCTAAAATCAATGCTCTCATTAAATGCCCTCTTATCTATCGTCTTAATACTGTAGCCAAATAACAATGACACCTCTTGGTAACATTAAAAAACTGACGGTAATTGAGTGTCATTACGCGTTCAATCGCCCATACATGACCTAGCGAGATCCCATTGCGCTTTTTATATGACTATTGAGCTAAGGGTCTATACTGAATAAGCAGGGATGGAGGGCATAAAATGACACCGGCTCAGCCAACGAATAACGAAGTACAAAGGCTTCATTTACTTCATGATTTAGGCATTTTAGATACCGGTCATGAAGACAGGTTTGAGCGCATTGTTCGCGTTGCTGCCTATATCTCAGACTGCCCCATTGTTGCGATCAGCTTAGTAGACGAGCACCGTCAGTGGTTCAAAGCTAAGCGTGGACTGGCGGTGAATCAGACAGGACGTTCAGAGTCCATTTGTGGGCACGCCATCCACCAGCTAGAGCCGCTTGTGATTAATGATACGTATCTTGATGAGCGCTTTGCCGACAACCCCTTAGTCACAGGGCCTCCCTTTATCCGCTTTTACGCTGGCTTCCCATTTAGTTTGGATAACGAGCATATTCTCGGCACGCTGTGCGTGATAGACAGACAGCCTCGTGAACTCGATGGTTCCTGTCAACGGGCATTGGCAGATCTTGCGCACATTGTTGAACACGAGCTAATCATGACTCAACAGAATGTGTTAGACCCCTTAACAGGCCTGTTAAACCGGCGCGGTTTTAAGCGAGAAATTAGCGAATACCTCAATGATGACCTAGTGATCGAAGATCGCTACACACTATTACACTTCGACGTTCGCCAACTCCATCAACTTAATCATGACTATGGTAAGCTCGCGGGCGATCAGATTCTCAAAACCTTTGCGCGTTGTTTGAATGATGTGTTTGATGATGTGGGCTGGATAGGACGTATAGAGGGGTGTGAGTTTGCTGCGTTATTGATACAACAAGATGCAGATACAGTGGATAATCAGCTAGACCAATTATATATCAGACTATCACAACAACTTTCTTCGTATCGCTACCCATTTAGCTACACAGCTGGGCTTGCGCACTTCAGTGCCGTTGATCATACAGTCACGTTGGAAACCATGTTACTCGATGCCAGCAATGAAGTAAGACATTACCCATTACCAATGGAAAGATAACTGCTAAGGAAGGAAATTGGAGCGACATACGAGGTTCGAACTCGTGACCTCAACCTTGGCAAGGTTGCGCTCTACCAGCTGAGCTAATGTCGCTTTGTGACAAGCGTTTATAACGCTATATGAAATTGGTTGCGGGAGCCGGATTTTATCGCGCAATGCAATTGCGACGACCGCAGGTCTTATTAATAACCTTGCCTACGTTAATGACTTCACATACCTAAAATTTGGTTGCGGGAGCCGGATTTGAACCGACGACCTTCGGGTTATGAGCCCGACGAGCTACCAGACTGCTCCATCCCGCGTCCGTAACATCAATCGTTGCTTGATGTGGGCAAAACTTGGAGCGACATACGAGGTTCGAACTCGTGACCTCAACCTTGGCAAGGTTGCGCTCTACCAGCTGAGCTAATGTCGCTTTGTCGCAAGCGTTTTATAACGCTTTTGTAAAATTTGGTTGCGGGAGCTGGATTTGAACCAACGACCTTCGGGTTATGAGCCCGACGAGCTACCAGACTGCTCCATCCCGCGTCCGTAACATCAATCATTGCTTGATGTGGGCAAAACTTGGAGCGACATACGAGGTTCGAACTCGTGACCTCAACCTTGGCAAGGTTGCGCTCTACCAGCTGAGCTAATGTCGCTTTGTAAAATTGGTTGCGGGAGCTTTATTTATCGCGGAATGCAATTCGCGGAATGCAATTCGCGCAATGCAATTGCAACGACCGTAGGTCGTGTCAAATCGCTTTCAACTAAATAAATCGTCTCTACAACCTAAAATTGGTTGCGGGAGCTGGATTTGAACCAACGACCTTCGGGTTATGAGCCCGACGAGCTACCAAACTGCTCCATCCCGCGTCCGATTTTTACTCCGCCTAGTGGAAACATGGAGGCGCGTCCCGGAGTCGAACCGAGGTCCACGGATTTGCAATCCGCTGCATAGCCACTCTGCCAACGCGCCTTTCTTTTTGTTTCCGCCGCTGCGGTACGGGGAGGCATTCTACGGATTAACGTGATCGAGTCAACACTTATTATTTAATAAAAGTTTCAACTGCCTGCTTTGTAAACGAAAAAGCCAAATTTCGCGCGATTTGATGTGGTTTTCAGCATTTTATCTCTATTGTTATCGACTCACTCCGCGTTTTCCTTTGTGCAACACTGGGGATGATTAGGTCTACGTGCACAAAGCTATCTTCCCATCTCCTCCTCCGTTAAAAACAAAACTATCCACTATTAACAATTTTGTGACAATTAAACTATCCAATAATGGTTTTATAAATTTATCAGCAAGTTGTGTTTTTGCTCTACAGTCAAAAGGTCGCATGGAGTTTAGCGACCCTTATTCACTCAAGGAGGAATTATGCATTATAAACGCACGGCTCTGGCCGTTGTCCTTGCAACAAGCTGCACCCTCGCGCAGGCTGAAGATAAAAAAGTCTGGATCTCGATCGGTGCAGATGCACAACAAACCGCTTTGGCTTCTGGTGCACAGCCTTTATTAGCACAGTCAGTCGCACACAATGGGCAAGCATGGATTGGCGAAGTCAGTGAATCTGAGTTAGCCGCCCTCTCCCACGAGATGCACGAAAACCATCACCGCTGCGGTGGTTATATCGTGCACTCATCCGCCCAAAGTGCCATGGCTGCGAGTAACATGCCTCTTTCGCGCGCTAGCTTTGTCGCGCCTGCAATCAGTCAGCAAGCGTTAGTGACACCTTGGATTAGCCAAATTGATAGTGCACTCATCGTTAATACCATTGACCGTCTCACCGATTTTCCCAACCGTTTCTACACCACTACATCAGGAGCGCAGGCTTCCGATTGGATAAAGCAACGTTGGCAATCGCTCAGTGCAGGGTTAGCCGGTGCGTCCGTCACTCAGATTTCACACAATGGGTATAATCAAGAATCGGTGATGTTAACCATCGAGGGCTCAGAATCGCCCGACGAATGGGTCGTCGTCGGCGGCCACCTAGACTCGACGATTGGCTCCCGCACCAATGAGCAAAGTATTGCGCCTGGCGCCGATGATGATGCCTCAGGGATTGCTGCTGTCACAGAAGTGATCCGCGTCTTGGCGCAAAACAACTTCCAGCCTAAGCGGAGTATCGCATTTGTTGCCTACGCAGCAGAAGAAGTTGGATTGCGTGGTTCGCAAGACGTTGCCAACCAATTTAAGCAAGCGGGCAAAGAGGTTCGTGGTGTCTTACAACTGGACATGACAAACTATCAAGGATCTGCTGAAGACATTGTCTTTATCACCGACTATACCGACAGTCAGCTCACTCAGTATCTCACGCAGTTGCTTGACGAATACTTGCCTACCTTAAATTACGGCTTCGATACTTGTGGCTATGCCTGTTCCGATCACGCCTCGTGGCACCAAGTCGGCTATCCAGCCGCCATGCCGTTTGAAGCCAAATTTAATGATTACAACCCTAACATCCATACGCCGCAAGACACCTTGGCAAACAGCGATAGCGAAGGGGCTCACGCCGCGAAGTTCACGAAACTCGGTTTGGCCTATACGGTGGAGCTCGCGAACGCCGACAGCTCGCCCAATCCGGGTAACGAGCTGAAACTCGGAGAGCCCATCAATGGACTCTCTGGCGCTCGTGGGAATGAAAAGTACTTCAACTACCAGTTAGAACAATCCGGTGCGCTAGTGATCCGAACCTATGGCGGTTTTGGTGATGTAGACTTGTACGTCAAAGCCAACGGCGATGTCAGTAAGGAGAACTGGGATTGTCGCCCTTATCGCAGTGGCAATGATGAGGTTTGCCGGTTCGACAATGCAACGTCCGGCGACTATGCGGTCATGCTGCGAGGGTATAGTGCTTATGACAACGTTAGCCTGATTGTCGAGTAACGCCAGACCCACTGCCGATGAGCGGTAGTGGGTCTATTCTTTTCCTGACGACGACGTTATCCAGCGGAAAGTTAAATTAATCCGTGCGCCCACTGGTTTTTGTGTTTTGGGTAACGCATGTTGCCAATACGTTTGTGTTTGCCCAGCCATGACTAGTAACGCACCATGACTCAACAAAAACTCGCGTTTTTCTTTACTTTTGGTGTGACGGAATAAAAACCGTCGACTCGCGCCCAGACTCACCGATGCAATCGTCGGCTGCTCTCCTAATTCGGCTTCATCATCTTTGTGCCATCCCATGTAATCGCTGCCATCCCGATAGAGATTGAGCAATACGGTATTGAAACGGGCATGCGTGGCAGCCTCAACACGCGCCTTCAAATCCAATAGCTCAGGCGTCCAAGGGCGAGGAGATAATGTGAGTCCACTGTAGGTGTAAGCATGATCACCGTACCAAGCTAATAAACGCGGCTGCATCACGGTACGACCAAACATCGAAATGGGTAATTGTTGCCAAGGTGTGTGCTGATGCAATGCCGCCATGAGGTTATCGGCATCAGCCATAGGCAACCAATCTGGCTGCCAATGAACAGTCGCTTGTGGCATAGCAACGGCTTGCTGAGCGTCGAACTCGGCATGGTTAAAAAAGCTTTGCTGTTGCGGAGAACCCCTCATACTGACCGCTTGCTGGTTATCACTCGTAGCTGTCAGTATGCGGTTTGTTAGCGAATTGGATCAACCCGATGACCACTCATGCCGTTAATCCGGTACCAGCCCGCAATGCTAAACCGTTGTCGCTTCGCGGGTAGTACCTCATGAGGAAACTCTTCCGATAAGAAGGTCACAAGGCGACCGGCTTGGGGCCACAATGTTTTCAGATGGCTCCCATCGGCATGGTAAATGACGATTTCGCCCCCGTCCTCTTCACACCAGTCATGGTTCAAATAGAGCACTGTGGTGACTTTTCGGTTAGAGCGGCCTTTAAAGGCATCCACATGTTTGGCATAAAAATCACCGGGGTTATACTTGGCGAAATGCGCTTCATATTCAAAAAGGCCAAGAAAGAGATGACGATTAAACGCAAGCTGCAGTTCAGACATCTTATCGAGTAACGCATCAATGGCTGGGGCATGGCCGCGCTCTAACCAATGGATCTTGTCGGTGCGGATTTGGGTATTGGTATGTTGCTTCTGCTCGCGCCCAATACTGGCTTGCGTCCACTGCTCAGGCAAACACGCGTGTAAATCAGCCACTTCTTGTGCTGTTAAAAATTGATCGCACACGCTTAATCCGTGTGTCGCTAAATCATCAATGATGCTCAGTGTGTTCAAGCACTTACTCCCCGCTATTTGAAGGGCTACATTACTGCCTTCTTGGCGGGGAGCAACACGAGATCTTTATCGTGACGACAAGTATTTTTAATCGTTAACGGTTTGTACGTTGTCGCTACCCACCAAGCAGATCGGCAAGCTTCGCTTTCCAAATCGCGAGAGCCAATGCAGGGCTACGCAGCATTTTCGGGGTCGGGATCCAACCATGCTTTAAACGTGCAAACACATCAAAGCGGCTGGCTTGTCCGTCCATCGCTTCGGCAATCACGCGTCCTGCTATGTTCGTCAGCCCAACTCCATGGCCTGTGTATCCATGCGCGGTATAAATATCTTGGCCGAGGTGATCAATGTGTGGCATGTAACTGCGCGTCACGGCAAACAACCCGCCCCAGTGGTAGTCCATCTTCACATCACCTAACTGAGGAAAAACCCTTGTCATGCGTTGGTGTAGACGTTGAGCGGAGTCTTTATACTCACGATTAAACGGGTGGTTCACGCCACCAAATAAGAGACGTCCGTCTGCGGTGGGACGGTAGTAATCAAGACAGTTGTTGAGATCAGACATAGCCATGCGATTAGTAATGGGCATGCGATCGCCTAGTGGCTCTGTCACCGCAATAAAGGAGGCAACTGGGAGGACTTTCGCTTGCGCCTTGCGGTCTAAGCCATCGAGATAAGCATTGCATGCCAGCAATATGCGGGGAGCATTCACGTCACCTTGAGGCGTACGAACGCAATGAGTCTGCCCCTTCTTTATCGACTGCGCCGGGCTGTGCTCAAAGATTTGCACGCCTAAATCCTGCGCAGCTTTCGCTAACCCGAGTGTGTAATTGAGGGTGTGAATATGCGCACTATTCGGGTCGTATAATCCCCCTAAATAGCGCTCCGTATTCGCCACTTCTGCCACCTTAGCCTGATCCCACCATTGCGCCATCGGATACTGATAGTCACCTTGCTTTAAGGCGTGCCAACTTTGTAACTCGGTTTGTTGCGCCTTGTTTAACGCCAGTTCAATGTATCCCGGTTGGAAATCACAGGCTATTTGATGGCTATGAATCCTTTCACGCACGATATCAACCGCTTCAACGGAAAGATCCCAAAGTTGTTTACCCCATTGCGCGCCGTAGGTTTCATGCACCTCTCTAAGTCCGAGGCAATATCCCACTAAACATTGGCCGCCGTTACGTCCAGAGCCCCCCCACGCAATCGTCTTGGCATCCAATACAATCACTTGATAGCCGCGTTGACGTAATTCAATCGCGGCGTTTAATCCGGTTAATCCTGCGCCAATGATACAAACATCGGCGTGGTGACTACCGGTTAAAGGTGGAAAAGATAAGGATTGATTTTGCGTAGCAACATAGTAATTAGTGTCGGGGCGGTACGTTTTGACCATGTTCTCAATGGTTACTCATTTAGGTGATTCAATAAATAAGGCACAAGCTCAGGATACGAGTGTGAGGCTTGTACACAAAGCGCGCAGATAGTCGCATTGTCGTGCGCGACTCGCAAGCCAAAAATGACAGGATACTGCCCAATAATTTGGGGGCGCACGCAAGGGTTATGCTACCGTTAGCGGAACGTTTCACGAAACGCGATTTTGGTTAAAAAAAAGTCATTGACACAAAGGCTGGGTGCAATATGATGCGCCCCGACGTGTACTCGGCCAGCAAGCCATTGAAGGACCATGATAATGAACAAAATCACTCACGGAATTACCGCGACCGCACTCGCACTTTCAGCTGTATTTGCAACTGGGGTCAGCGCTGACGATAAAGTATTGAATCTCTACAACTGGGCGGAATATATGCCCATGGATGTGATCAATGCGTTTGAAGAAGAATACAAGGTGACGGTCAATTACTCGACCTTTGAGAGTAATGAAGCCATGTATGCCAAGTTGAAGCTACTGAATGGAAAAGGCTATGACCTCGCTTTCGCTTCAACCTATTTCATCGATCGCATGATCAAAGAAGACATGCTGGCCAAAATTGATAAATCAAAGATCAGCCACTTCGATGAGTTACGTCCCGGCCTACTGGGTCAACCGTTCGACAAAGCGAATGACTACTCCCTGCCCTATGTATTCGGCGTGACGGGTATCAGTTACAACAACCAATATGTCAACGGGGACAAAGTCACTAAGTGGGCCGACCTATGGCGTGATGACTTCAACGCACAAGTGATGCTTCTCAACGATGTGCGTGATGTCTTTGGCATGGCGTTAAAAGCGCAAGGACACAGTATTAACAGCAAAGACGAAGGCGAGATCAAGCAAGCGTACGAGTACCTTCGTCAATTGCGTGACAACGTTGTGGTCTATAACTCAGATGCGCCTCACGTTCCTTTTGTGACCGGTGAAGTGACTATTGGTCAGCAATGGAACGGCAACGCTTACATGGCGCAGCAAGAAATTGATGGCATCGAGTTTGTTTATCCGCAAGAAGGCGCGATTCTCTGGATGGATAACTACATTATCCCTAAAAATGCAGAGAACAAGACGCTGGCTCATCAATTCATCGATTTTATGTATCGTCCTGAGAACCAAGCCAAACTGGTCGAGGAATTTGGCTACCCGGCGCCCAATACCCGTGCGGCGGAGTACCTGGATGACGAGCTGAAAGAAAACACGACCATTTTCCCTACTGACGAAGCCGTCAACAGTGGCGAATTTACCGATGATGTGGGTGAAGCGGTGAAAATCTACCAAAAATACTGGCAGATGCTAAAAAGCTAATCATCGACTGATGGGTCTCATCTGTTTGGTATTCTCACCAAATGTCTAGGGAACCCCTTCAAGTCTCATTAATCAGGCCATATCACGGGTATGGCCTTTTTCGTGCGCGTATATTTGTCTATTCTTTGTGGTTAGGCCTAGAGCCAATCGCCGGTCTCAACTGCCAACTAACGAGCATTGTGTGTATTATTAGGCAACACGCTCGACGACCCTCACTCAGCAAGGATGTAATACATGATTGATTTTCGCTCCGATACCGTCACCAAACCCGACCAAGCCATGCGAGATGCGATGGCTAACGCTCACGTCGGCGATGATGTTTACGGTGATGACCCGAGTGTTAATGCATTAGAACGCTGGGCCGCAGAGCGCCATGGCTTTGATGCCGCCCTATTCACCACATCAGGTACGCAAGCGAACCTATTAGCGCTGATGTCGCACTGTGAGCGCGGTGACGAATACCTGTGTGGTCAGCAAGCGCACAACTACAAATATGAAGCCGGTGGTGCAGCGGTATTAGGCTCTATTCAGCCTCAACCCATTGAAAATGCCCCAGACGGTACGTTGCCATTTGAGAAGCTTGCCGCAGCCATTAAACCTAACGACTTTCATTTTGCACGCACCAAATTGCTCAGTTTAGAAAACACCATCGGCGGCCGCGTTCTACCCCTTTCCTACTTGGCCGAAGCTCGCATGTTTTGCAACAAGCATCAGCTAAGCCTTCACCTTGATGGCGCACGTGTTTACAACGCGGCGGTGGCACTGGATGTCGATATTACCGCGATAAGCTGCCATTTCGATTCTATGACTGTTTGCTTGTCAAAAGGATTAGGAGCACCGATCGGCTCCTTACTGTTGGGCTCGAAAGCCTTCATTGAAAAAGCTAGACGGCTACGAAAAATGCTGGGCGGTGGTATGCGTCAAGCCGGTATTCTCGCCGTTGCCGGACAAAAAGCACTCGAAGAAAATGTCGAACGTCTCGCTGAAGATCATGCTAACGCTCATTATTTAGCCAATGAAATCAATGAGATTGAAGGCTTTTCTACCCACAATTATGACGTTCAGACCAATATTGTGTATGTCGATATTGCCGACAACATCGATCGGGTTCGTCTCAATATGCGCCTGATGGATAACGGCTTTCGAGTGAGTTTAAATGGCACACCGGCCCGCTTTGTCACTCATAAAGACGTAAATCGTCAAGATATCGACGCATTGATAAACGCGATTAAAAAATCGCTCTAATCAGCCCTGCTTTTATGACGTATTCAAAAGGGCCTTTAATGGCCCTTCTTTGCTCATTTATTCGCCACCCAGTGCTAAACTGTGACCCTGTCGCAACTTTCTCCACCAGCATCACTAAAACAGTCACTTACACTCGCTACACTGAAAGCATCAATCGATAAAAGACCAAATAGGATCGATTATGGCGACTACCGTGGTGAACAGCGAACGTTTGTATCGCGAATCTAGCTTTAAACACAGTGACATCACCTCAACCAAGCACCTTGCGCCGTTGGATGAAATTGTTGGCCAAGACCGAGCACGACATGCCGTTGAGTTTGCCATGTCGATCAAGGAAAAGGGCTATAACATTTACGCCATTGGTCAGAACGGATTAGGCAAGCGCACCATGGTGATGCGCTATTTAAACCACCATTGGAAAAATGATACGTCTATCCATGATTGGTGCTACGTCGCTAATTTCCAAGAAGCCCGCGCGCCTGAATTCTTAAAGCTTCCCGCAGGGCGAGGAAATGAACTCAAAAAGCACGTTGAGCAGCTAATGGGAAAACTTGCCAATGCGCTGCCGCTCGCGTTCGACAACGAGATGTATTATCAGCGTGCTGAAACACTCAAAAATCAGCTCACCGAGCGCCAGCAAACCGTATTAAAAGCACTCAGTGATAGCGCAGAACAAAACAATGTTAGTTTGACGATCACCCCGCAGGGCGATTACCAGTTTGTTGCCCTTAACGGCGAAGAGCCTCACACTGAGGACACCTTCGATGCGCTCTCTCAAGAGGAGCAAATGGCATTCGGCAAGGTGATTGATAAACTCGAAACCGAACTGCGCAGCATTGTGCGTCAACTCGGCGAGTGGGAAGAAGACTATGCGGAAAAGCAACAAGCGCTGGATGAAGAAGTAGCGCGCGATGTGATTGCCGCCCAAATGAAGTCCGTCACCAAAGCGTTTGCAGATCTCCCTGACGTGCTGGCATTTCTGGAGGCGATGCAAGCGGATATGCTAGAGCATTTGGATATCTTTCTCGAAGACAGCGAGGATCAAGCGGCGCTCGCTTATGCCGCACTCGATAAAAAACTACCGCGCCGCTACCAAGTTAATGTCTTGGTGAGCCAAGACGACAACCAAGCCCCTGTCGTGGTAGAAGACAGCCCCAGTTATCACAACCTCTTTGGTTATGTTGAAAATGCCACTTTTAAGGGCACAGTGTTCACCGACTTCTCGCTGATCCGTGCGGGCAGTTTTCACCGCGCTAATGGCGGCGTGCTGCTGATGGATGCCATCAAGGTACTCGAGAAACCCTACGTCTGGGACGGCATCAAGCGCGCCCTAAGCACAAGACAGCTCAGCGTGAGCGCCCTTGAACGCGAAGTCACCCTTAGTGGCACTGTATCGCTCGACCCTGCCCCCATTCCACTTGATGTGAAAATCATCTTATTTGGTGATTACCAAACTTATCAATTGCTACAACGCTATGATGCCGAGTTCAGCGAGCTATTTCGGGTGACCGCGGACTTCGAAGACGACATGCCACGTAACGACAGCACAGAACAACAGTACGCGAAGTTTATCTCCAGCATTATCCACGACGGCGGTTTGCTACACTGCAGTCGCGGTGCGATTGCGCGTATTATTGAGCACAGTGCCCGACAGGCCGAAGATCAAAATCGCTTGTCGCTGCACTCCGCTGATATTGCTAACCTTTTGCGCGAATCCAACTACTGGGCCACGCAAGCCAACGCTAATAGTATTCGTGCTCTGCATGTTGAAAAAGCCTTGGCAAGCCGCAATATGCGGGTGAGCCGCGTGCGCGATAGCATGATGCAGAACTTTGAAAACGGCGTCACCTTAATCAATACCACCGGCTCTGCACTAGGCCAAGTCAACGGCTTATCGGTATTGAGTACATCTGATTTTAGCTTCGGACTCCCCAACCGGATTACTGCCACTACCGCGTATGGTGAAGGCGAAGTGCTCGATATTGAGCGCAGCGTTAAACTCGGTGGACGGATTCACTCTAAAGGGGTGATGATCTTGTCCGCGTACCTCGCCACCCTACTCGGCAAAACAGAACAAATCCCGCTCAAAACGCATATCACTTTTGAGCAATCTTACGGAGGCGTCGATGGAGACAGTGCGTCAATGGCAGAGTTTTGTGCGATTCTCTCGGCGATTACGGGCGTGCCCTTGCGTCAAGATCTGGCGATTACAGGATCCATGAACCAATTTGGCGAGGCGCAGCCGATTGGCGGCGTGAACGAAAAAATCGAGGGCTTCTTTGATGTATGCACCATTAAAGGTCCCACCGAGCAGCAAGGGGTGATCATTCCCGCCGCCAATATCCAAAACCTGATGCTGCGCAAGGATGTGGTCCATGCGGTTGAGAAAGGTGAGTTTCACATCTATGCGGTCTCCCATGTGGCCGAAGCGCTTTCGCTGCTTACCGGACAAAACGCAGGGTTTGGCCCAGATGCAATCACCACAGACAACCTCCTTGCAACCGCCAAAGCCAACTTAAATGATCAGCGGCGTAAAGCACAAAAAGAGTCATCATCGCATCACGCACGCTAATCTATCACTCGCTGGCAGTGGTTTGACTGCCAGCGAGTGAAATATTTTCTTACAAAGTTAGCGGCTAGTTTTTGCTTTTTCCCCTCACATATCTACTTTTTAACCACCATTTATTTCATCGTCTTACTTTCAAGACAAGCTGCTCACTAAAAATTGCTTGATCCTAAGCAAAAAACCACGTCAAATTTAAGCGTAACATCCAATGCAAACCATTCTTATTTGGATCTCGCGCTATGAAACTGTCGACTCTCGGTCGCGGCCAGGCCGCACGCATTACCAGTGTCCATCATGTGCCAGCTGTTATCCGCCATCGTCTTGCCGTTATGGGATTGATCCCGGGCACCGCCGTTGAGCTGGTCCGGCGTGCACCTCTGGGCGACCCATTGCAAATACGCCTCGACAACGAACAACTCATCGTCCGTCGTGAAATCGCCAAGCTGATCGATGTGGAGGCCATGTAATGAGTAAAACACGCATTCTTCTCGCCGGTAACCCCAACTGCGGAAAAACCACCTTGTTTAACGCATTAACCGGTTCTCGCCAAAAGGTTGGTAACTGGGCGGGCGTGACTGTGGATAAAAAAGTCGGTCAGCTTTCGCTCGATAATGCTGAGACCGAGATCACCGACTTGCCCGGCTTATACGCGCTAAACGCTGGCTTTGACGCGAGTTTAGATGAGCAAATCGCGACCTTTTCGATTGATAGCCGCGCCAGTGACGTCATCATTAACGTACTGGATGCTAACAGCCTAGAGCGTGGACTGTACTTGACGCTGCAGCTCCGTGAGCGTGGTGTGCCTATGGTGGTGCTGATCAACAAAATGGATCTGCTCGATAGGAACGGACAACAGCTTGATATTGCTAAACTGCAAGCGTGGTTAGGCTGTCCTGTCCTTACCGTCACCGCCTGCCAAGCAGACAGCGTCGCGACATTTCGCCACCAACTGTCCCATATTGTGAGCGACATCCCTCAGTGCGACGCCATGCAACTGAACTACGGTGAGCACATCGAAGCTTGGATACAAGCCCACCTTGGCGCCAGCTTTATTCGTACCGCGACCGGACAAGTGAACCAACGCGCGCACCTGTTAGAATGTCTCGAACGTGGTCGCCTGCCTGATGGCAGTGACGAGGCGCAACAACATATCTTTGCGCAAGCCTGCCAATCGCTCGCCGAGCATGATACTGATATTCTGATTGCCGATGCACGCTACAGCTATATCCGCGATTTGGTGCATGACGCCCGTCGTGAGCATCGCCACTTAAGTCGCAATAATACTGAAAAGCTTGATAAGGTTATTCTTAACCCCTTCTTATCGCTGCCTATTTTGCTCGCCGTGCTATACGCCATGTTTGTGTTTGCGATTAACATCGGCGGCGCATTTATCGACTTTTTTGATATTGCCGCGGGCGCGATTCTCGTCGATGGCACCCATCAGCTACTGGATGGGGTGCTTCCGACCGCCATCGTCACCGTTATCGCAGATGGTCTCGGCGGCGGGATCCAAACTGTCGCGACCTTTATTCCCGTCATTGCGGGCTTATACCTGTTCCTCACTGTTCTCGAAAGCACTGGGTATATGGCACGCGCCGCATTCTTACTCGATGGTTTAATGCAAAAGATCGGCTTGCCGGGCAAAGCCTTCGTCCCTTTAATTTTGGGCTTTGGCTGCACGGTACCAGCGGTGATGGCAACCCGTACCCTAGAACAAATCAATGAGCGCAAAACCGCGGCTACCATGGCTACCTTTATGTCCTGTGGTGCACGGCTGCCGGTGTACGCCTTGTTTGCTGCCGCTTTCTTCCCACAACAAGGGCAAAACCTGGTTTTTGGCCTTTATTTACTAGGCATTGTGGTGGCGATCATCACCGGCCTGATTTTGCGTCACACGCTTTATCCCGGGCACAGTGAAAGCCTGCTCATGGCGCTACCAGACTATGAATTGCCACGATTACGCCATGTAATGAGCAATACTTGGCAGAAGCTGCGCCGTTTTGTTTTGGGTGCCGGTAAAACCATTGTACTGGTGGTAACCATTTTAACCTTCTTCAACTCGCTCGGCACAGATGGTACATTCGGACACGAAGACAGCGACACGTCCGTGCTGTCTAAAGCCGCGCAAGTCGTGACACCTGCCCTCGCCCCGATAGGTATCGAAGAAGATAACTGGCCGGCCACCGTAGGTCTTGTCACCGGTTTGTTTGCCAAAGAAGCCGTCGTGGGTACGCTCAATAATCTTTATGCGCCTTCAGATATCGAGGAAACCCCCACCACGATCGGTGAGGCCTTGCTAGAAGCGGTACAAAGCATTCCTGCCAACTTGTTTGATATTGATTTCAGTGATCCATTGGCGGTAAGCGTAGGCGATATCGATAATCCCGAACTTGCCGCAGAGGAGCAAGAAGTCAGTCTCGCCACATTCGACAACCTGCATCATCACTTTAGTTCCACCGCTAGCGTGTTGGCCTACTTGATGTTTATTTTGCTCTATACCCCCTGTGTAGCAGCGATGGGCGCTTATACTCGCGAGTTTGGTCGCCGTTTCGCTATGTTCATTGCCAGTTGGTCAATGTTACTGGCCGTCAGCGGTGCGACCCTGTGTTTCCAACTCAGTCAGATCAGTGTTTCACCGGTTTCAGCTTCACTCTACATTGGCGGTATTTCGGCGCTACTCATCGCGGTCGTTGCCGCAATGCGCTACATCGGTAAGCATCCTCATTGGTTTAAGGAGACCTATTATGATCCTGCAAAAGCTCAAAGCCAGTGTCACTCAGGCGGGTGTCATTAGTGCCGAGGCGCTTGCCAAAGAGTATGGTCTGACCCCGGACGGCGTGGACGCCATGATGGAAACGTGGATAAAACGGGGGACCATCGTTCGTCAGTGCCCCTGTCAGGATCCTGCCGATATTCATTATCGCTTGGCACATCACAATGAGATCCATTGCCTCAGCATGGTCTAACCCCTTCCCTTTCAAGCAGCGTTTCGACGCTGCTTTTTTTACTTCTGCATCCCGCATAACACCCATTATCTATCCACTATACTCAAAGCCTATGGCATAACAGCCATCGCAACAGGCAACATAACTGATCATGGCGAATGTCGTATCCCTAAGACCATGGTGACAGATAAGCAAGGAAGACAGGTATGACACGTTATGAGACGCAAGCCTCAGAGGCGCAATATCAACCTGGATCGAATGAGCAAGTCTTGCGTAACTTACTCGGTATCACGCAATTGCACGACATAGAAGATATTGAGGCAGTGCTTTTGTCTAAACTCTACGAAAGGGTTTTTACCGGTGGACACTTTCCTCGCGCACTGCGCTTTAACACTATGGCCAGTTGGCACCGGCAATGGCTCGGGAATGTCTATTTGTGGGCTGGGCAGGTGCGAAATGTCGAACTGAGTAAGGCGGGATTTCGCTTCACCTCACCGAAACAAATTGGTCCTTGTCTCGCTCAGTTTGAACGAGATTACTTAACGGATTATCCCAATTTACCAACGATGACACGCACAGAGCTCATTCACTTTTTAGCGCAAAGCCATGTTGAATTCATTCTTATCCATCCATTCCGAGAGGGAAATGGACGCATTTCTCGCTTATTGATTGATGTGATGTGTCAAAAGGCAGGAATAGGGTTGCTGGATTATCAGCTATGGGAGGAAAACAAAGATTTTTATATCGCCGCTATTCAGGCGGGCGTCGGGCATGATTACCAGCATATGGAACGCTTAGTAAAAGATGTATTGCCACCCAGTTCCCTAATGGGTTAACAAGGTCATCGCCAATTGCCGGTAATATTGGCTTCTCGCCGTCCTTACTGCAGTGAGTGGCTAATCAGCCAATGCGAGCGCTTGGTATTTTTGCCGATTTTCTTTTAATTTCGCTTCTACTTCTTCCGTGGTTGCTTGCGTTTCGATTGCCGTCGAGCTTGCCACCGCGCGATCAATCATTTTTTGTGTGACTTGTTTTGCTTTTTTTTGCATCTCTGGCCTGTGCATACTGCCCTCATTCGTTATGGTTAAATTTTAGGCAAAAAAGCATCTAAATTCAATGGTGATATGTTTATCACTTAGACAATATTGTGACTGGGATACGGCTTTTAATACAGTGCGCAAACTCGCTGTCTGTTAAACGCAAAAACGGCGACCAATCTGGTCGCCGTTTTCTTTTTTAATGGTGCCCCGGGCCGGACTTGAACCGGCACAGCGCGAACGCCGAGGGATTTTAAATCCCTTGTGTCTACCAATTCCACCACCGGGGCACACAATTCTTTCAGCCGCTTACGCCACTGTTTTAATTTGGAGCGACATACGAGGTTCGAACTCGTGACCTCAACCTTGGCAAGGTTGCGCTCTACCAGCTGAGCTAATGTCGCTTTGGTTGCGGTAGCCGGATTTATCGCGCAATGCAATTGCGACTACCGTAGGTCGTGTTGAATAAACTTCAACCGGACAAACTATTTTTACAACCTAAAATTGGTTGCGGGAGCCGGATTTGAACCGACGACCTTCGGGTTATGAGCCCGACGAGCTACCAAACTGCTCCATCCCGCGTCCGTATTGTTTTAGCCAAGTGCATGGAGGCGCGTCCCGGAGTCGAACCGAGGTCCACGGATTTGCAATCCGCTGCATAGCCACTCTGCCAACGCGCCTTTACGTTTCACCTCTCGGCTAAGTGGTTTGAATTCTACATAACTTTTTTCGCCTGTCACGTATAAATCGCACTTTTATGGTTTAACCGTCGATTATTTATCCAAGCGTCACATTTTTCGCACAATCTGAGTATATTCGCGCCACCCGCCTCACTTAGCTAGACCCTAAACATAAAAAAGCCGACCTATTCGGCCGGCTGTCTGCGCGCAAAATGGGTATTAAACAGCGGCAAGTAAACGATCGCGCTCTTCTTTTTCAATCAGCTTCCAGTGACAACCTTGTTGCGCACCAGCAAATTTCCACAACAGGGAGACATCCACATCTTTGCCATGAGTCATCTGCACACGGCGAAACAGCTCCTCGGGAGTAAGCTGATTAAATGTACGCACATCTTCAACGCCAGATTTCTTCAGCATACGCTCAATGGTCAGTCGTAGATTAGGCAGATCGCGTAATCGACGGCTCTCTAGGCTCTCTTTGCGTTTTTTATCTGCCACCGCAATATCGATCGATGTTTTGACAAGCTGACCTAATTCGGGATCGTCTTGAATGTATAAGCTGGTTATTTCGTAATAATTAACAACCGCGGTTGAGCTTTTCTTGACATGGACAAATTTACGACACGTTTTGTCGAGTAGTCTTTCTGATAATGCGCCACCGCCTCGCAAATACAGTCGCTTATCCGTCAGCAACATAAACATCGCGCCGTCGTAGAAAAACCCTGTTCCGCCAAACATTGAGCGTTGTTCCATTTCACCGAAGTTGCTCAAGTACTTAACAATATGGGCTTTAAATACCACACTCATCGGTAACTCCTATTTCTCTCCTGAGCGAAAAAAGTGATGACCAAAAAAGCGGCCACCAAGCCTAATAATTCGACACGCGAAATAGTGCATGATGTTGATATGAAATTCTATGCATTAGATCACTGTACAGAAATTTAACCCTTAAAAAGACATATGGTTAATGAGGGCACTTAAAAAAGCATTCGTATTTCGTTTTAAACTGAAAGGAAGAGTGATGAAGACTTAACCAACTTAGCCAAGTGCGCTAGATTTAAGGAAGAGACATTTTATACTCGAGGATACGATGTTACCTAAGCCAGTTTTAATTAGAACCAGTCACTTACTCCCCGGAGGCTTACACACTTACATTGTGCCAGAAGCCCTTTACCTGAGCGTGTTGGCGCAGGCTGGGACTCCGCCTGAGCTTCTGATTGCTATGCAAGAAGAAGGGAGCGAACTTGAGATACCTAGTGCGATTTCTCCTATCGTTACCCTTTGCCACATCGCGGACTTTGATCGCCACGATACCCACCATATGGCGCTAACGCTGCAAGGGGTCGAATGTGTAAAAGTCGAATCTATGACACTGGGTGACAATGACGTAAAGTTAGGCACATATTCGCCATTACCCCAATGGCGACAACAAAATACCCCGCAAGAGTATGAATATTTAAGCAACAAACTAGCGCAATACTATCGCTCAAACCCCACGTTACATCACCACTTTAATCTTGCACAATATGACGAACTTGGGTGGGTGTGTTTGCGTTGGCTGGAGCTGCTGCCTATTGAAGTCAAACAAAAACAGCTATTGCTGTCACAACCTAGCCCAAATCAGGTCGCAGAGTTTATCGATAAATTGCTACGTTACCCGCTCGAAAACGACGAGTGACGCTAACGCCTACTCCAAGTTGTTCAAAGTATCAACAAAGGAACGAAAAAAGCGAGTAATCCACAAGTTCGCGGTTCTCTTTCCTGTGCGTCCGCATTACCATACAAGACGGTAAAAAATAGAATCAGGACTTATGGACCATCTGTCATTCTTTTGGGTCTCCCCCGATCGCGATAAATACTTACGCGGCATAGAATCTGAGTTTTACAAACGCGCCATTGAAACCATCCGTGTCAATCGCCTTGCCCTCCCTCCTTTACCGGATGTCGTTCTGTCAATCCAGCGCGCCAGCAAACAGCCTCATACCACGATGCGCGATATTGCCAACTTATTGATCGATGATCCTAGCCTCTGTGGTGCGGTACTCAAGGCAGCAAACTCCGCTTTATTTGCACCACGGGCCACCGGCAAATGCAACGACATCCAAACTGCAGTCTCCCGATTAGGGGTCGATCGTGTGTTAGGGATAGTGACCGCCGCAGCGATTTATCAATTAAAAAGCCAAGCCAAATTTGGCCCACAGTGCAATCACATTTTGAAGCGAAGCGCGCAAAAATCCCGTGAGTTTGCTGCCGCTATGGCGTTGGTGACCCAGAAAATTCATAACTATTGCGATGAGCCCTTGTCGGTTGAGCCAGAAAAAGCCTTAATCATTGGTCTACTCGCAGATATTGGTTTGTACAGCATCATCGGCGAATTTCAGCGCTTTCTCGATGAAGGCCACTACCTTAAGTTTGATATCGCCGAACAAGTCTTCTTTAACTTATCGGGCGATTGCAGTCGACTCATCCTTCAAAACTGGCACTTTGAGCGTGATTACATTGAAGTGGCGATTAATACCAAGCTATACACACACGCTCGCCCAGACATTACCTATTTAGATATTGCACGCATGGCGAATCACTTACTCATGTTCCGTAACCATGATGACGCCATTGATGATCATGACGTTGAACTCACCGCGCCCGGGGCTGAAGCTCTTTATGAACTCTCTAACTTGAACGAGTTGGACTTTACCCGTGAGCTTGACGCTGTCATCGAAGCGAGCAGTATCTAACGCCAATGCGCCTGTCACGCTGTGGTGTGATTCCATATCACAGCTGTCTGATTTTATTGACCAGACTATTAACCGATTGATAACCTCGATGAACTCTTTCTTTATTGTGAGCAAAATCGATGTTCTCAGGGATGTTACTGATCTTTTTACCCCTTATCGTGGGCTACCTCATACCTCTTAAGCGGCCTCAGCATGTTCATTGGGTTAATACGCTAACCGTCCGACTGGTGATCGTGATTTTATTGCTGATGGGCCTGAGCTTAGCTTCTCTCGACAACCTAGGGAGTAACATTTCCACTATTGGTGTCTACGCAGCAACCTTCTTTGTCTGTATTGGGGGGGCCAACCTCCTCGCGTTACCCGTTTTAGATAAAATCTGGCCGACGGACACGCAGGGCCATCAACACAAACTAAAGCTAAGCACCATGATGTCTGAATCCGGCAAACTGATAGCCGCCGTCTTTGTGGGGCTCGCCGCTGGCCTGATCGTAGAAATGAACTTATCTTGGGTCGATACCGCCAGCGAAATCATTCTGCTACTTCTGCTGTTCTTGATTGGTATTCAGTTACGCAATAGTGGCATGACACTTAAACAAATTGTACTGAATAAAAAAGGTGTGGTGATCGCCGCGCTCATCGTCATCACCTCACTGCCGGGTGGTTTATTGGCCGCATGGTTACTCGATTTGCCTTATCATCACGGCCTTGCGATGGCATCCGGGTTCGGCTGGTATTCCTTGGCAGGGATCTTAATGGGAGATGGGCTGGGCCCCGTCTATGGTGGCGCCTCGTTTATTGTCGAACTTGCCCGCGAGCTGGTGGCCATTATGTTGATTCCCATGATTATTAGCCGTTATCCACTCACGGCGATTGGCTATGGTGGCGCAACCGCGATGGACTTTACCTTACCCATTATTCAAAGCACCGGCGGGATTCGCTGTGTGCCGATCGCGATCGTCAGCGGCTTTATTTTAAGTCTGCTGGTTCCGGTACTAATGCTATTCTTTCTCTCGCTCGGCGCATAACGCTCCCTCACCTTTTCTCATCGTGGCAAATACACATAAAAAAAGGAGAGCCAATGGCTCTCCTTTCGCTTGGACGATGTCACTGGTTAGTGACTGCGCATCCAATCATCCATTTCCGTACGCAGGTTGTCTGATTTCGTACCGAAGATAGCTTGTACGCCACCAGATACAACTACAACACCCGCTGCACCAAGTTGCTTAAGCTTGTCTTGGTTAACAATTTCAGTGTCTGCCACAGAAACACGTAGGCGTGTAATACATGCGTCAAGACCTGTGATGTTGTCTTTACCACCGAAGGCTGCAACCAAGTCACCCGCTAGCTCAGAGCCAGTCGCTGTTGAGGTTTCAGTGGTTTCGTCTTCACGACCTGGGGTTTTCAGGTCAAGAGCACGGATCACCACGCGGAATACGATGTAGTAAAGAACACCATAACCCAGGCCAAGCAGTACCAGTGTGGTCACGTTCTCAGCACGTGGCATTTGTACGATAAAGTCGATGAAACCGTTAGAGAAAGTATGGCCGTGTACCACGCCCAGTGCGTTGGTCAACACATAAGCCAAGCCCGCCATCACCGCGTGAATACCGTACAGTACAGGTGCGATGAACAAGAACGAGAATTCGATAGGTTCAGTAATACCAGTAAGGAATGAAGTCAGTGCTGCTGACGCCATGATACCCATGATTTTGGCACGGTTTTCTGGTTTTGCAGAATGTGCAATCGCAAACGCAGCGGCTGGTAGGCCGAACATTTTGAACAAGTAACCACCAGCTAACTGACCGAAGCCGTTACCTGCTTCACGAGTCGCGTCGTTAGCGGTCAAGAAGCAAGTCATGATGCCATTCACTTGCTCGCCTGCATTGTTCACACAGCTACCTGCTTCGTAGAAGAAAGGTACGTTCCAGATGTGATGCAGGCCGAATGGGATCAAGGCACGCTCGACAATACCGTAGATACCAAATGCGGTCACAGGGTTTTGCTCTGCAGCCCAGTGAGAGAAGGTAGCGATCGCACCACCGATTGGTGGCCAGATAACAGAAAGGATGACACCCAGCGCGATAGAGAGGAAACCGGTGATAATTGGCACCGAACGTTTGCCCGCAAAGAAACCAAGGTAGTCAGGCAGCTGAATGGTGTAGAAGCGGTTAAACGTCCACGCAGCCACAGCACCGGCAAGAATACCGCCAAGTACACCCGTCTTGATTTCTTCAGCGCCCATCACAGGAGCCATCACGTTAAGTGTTGCCACCATGATGCCGTAACCGACGATCGCAGACAGACCGGAAACACCGTCGTTGTTAGTAAAGCCCAGCGCGACACCCACGGCGAACAGCAGTGCCATTTGGCCGAACACAGACCCACCAGCTTGTTCCATCAGATGAGAAACAATATCTGGCATCCAGCTAAAGTTGGCCGCACCAACACCTAGCAATATACCTGCTACCGGTAGCACGGATACTGGTAGCATCAGCGCCTTACCGACTTTTTGCAGGTTAGCGAAGAGGTTTTTTGACATAGTCTTGCTCCTGACAAGGAAGTTAACAATGCATGCTCTCGTGGCTAACCATTCGGCTCCCCCGCTACAGGTGGCCCGAAAACGTCGGACGCCTGAGAGTCATTGCGATTTGTGATTATTGAACTCACCCAAACTATAAGGTGCGAATCATCACCCTGCCTACGTACGATGATTTTACTGATTAAAAAGTAAATATAGATCACAATTAAACTTGCTGACAAAATCAGCAATAATATTCATAAACAACTGATTTAAAAATATTTTTTATTTCAAAAAGCAAGAATTGAAAAAGTACAACAAGTGCGATGAGAAAAAAGTGGAAAGTTATTTTACGTAACGAATTAATACACTAAGT
>NZ_MUFM01000022.1:0-50249 GCF_001996125.1 Salinivibrio sp. PR932
CTAATGGAATATAAAATCCCCAAACTGAAATTGACTTCATTGCATCAACCTGATGTTTTGACATTTTCTCCTGTGGCTTGATTGCATATAAATCAGAACTAAATAATGACTTACGATGTAGTTTTTCGACGAATTTGTTGTAAGTTTCTCTAAACCCCTTTTCTAACGCTAAGTAATATGCATCTAAACAAGCAAATATTACCGTAGGTAATAATGCAATCCATGCATAATCTGGCTTTCCTTTATCCGCAACTATTACAAGCACAGCGGAAACTAAAGTAATACACCATGATTTACATGAAGAGCTATTTGATGCCATTCTCTGTATAACATTTTGTAACATCGCTAAATGAGCTTGAACTGAAGGAGATTCTTCAGTCACACTAATTGGTTGATTTTCTGACATTTTCATCCTCGTACATTTGATGATTTCGAAAGCACATAACGCCCGCATTTGCGGCTGGTTTGGAGCGCAGCGGAAAATCAGTCCGACAACATGCGCTTGTTAAGTGCTTTATAGTTATGCTTCAAAGTGCATCTGTCAGCTTAGTAAACGACTCATGGAGTTTTTCAATTAATGATGGATAAATTTCCATAAGTCCAGAGTCTGCTTTTATGCCAAGACGATCAGTAACAAACTTCAACTTTTCTTCCCCGCTTTCGTCGGAGCCTAGGTGGGAATATGCTACCCGCAAATCATAAAGTATATAAAAAGGGCTCATTATCGTCGAGGCATCCAATGCAGGGCATGATAACTCTATGACTTTTTGTAGGCGTTTAATACTGCCTAGACTTTTGGGGTCACCGCCCAAGCTCTTAATCACTTCGCCTAGCGCCTTATTGTCGAATGATTCAAGGTAAATCTTATTAAGTGTATCTGCTACGTGCCTTCTTTCTTTCTCAGTATCGACTATTGGAGCATTAAACGTTACCGACAAATCAAACACCTCTTTATCTAGGTGGGCAATCTTGCTACCAAACTTTGTAAAGCAAGCTTCTAAGAACTCTGATCTAGCTTTGAACAAATCATCTTCTTTGGGAAGATCGGTAAAGACACATTCAATTTGACCATCATAAAACTCAGAGCCTATAGAATGATCTGACTCAATATTCTCAGACCTGAGGTAATATTGTTCTGCTTCTGGCAAGCGAGCTATATCGCCCAACCACATTACAATTTTTCCATTCCCATTCAAACCGAACGGCATGGAAAAGTCATCCCCTCTTCGTATTTCGCCGTATGTTGTGGACGCGAAACTTAACCTATAAGTTGGGGATGAGTCATACTTCAGCAAAACTTCTCGATTAAAGAATACTGGTGTTAGAAAACCTTCATCCCAAGGTCTTTTAAGACCAGGAATGTATTTGTAGTCATCAGAATCATATATAAATGGAACAGAGCCAAAGCCGAAATCTTGATTCGTTTTGTTTCGAGTGACTTTTACTATATCACTCGACCTCTTCGTTGCCTGCTCGTGCAGATGAATTACTGCAAAGCGGGAATCATCAGGGAGGTATTTCTCATTGCATTTTGGACAATGCAGCATTGGAAGCCCGTTGATACTTATTTCAACGCCACTTACAGTTTCAGAAAAATCATCAAACACTAAATCAAGATGCCCATTGCACTTGTCACAGTACAGCCTTTGAATATGGCCAGATTTAGGGAAAAATTCTTTGAGATCCATCGATGTTCCTTGGACACTTAACATTGCATTAGTGCGCGTGCTCGATTTTTCAAAACCGTTATACGCATCTACTATCACCTAAATTACTGTTATTAAGACGACTTTCAACGCTTCAAGCAATCAACTCGTCTGCAAAAATGTGCGTGCCGTCCATCACAGCTCAGGCGTTCACATTACCCCGAAAAGATACCAACTAACCCATCACGCGTTACCACGCAGGAGCGTGGGAACGAGGTGATAGGCACCGCTATACCAATGGATTGACTTAAACACCCATGCTACCGCCCACTGGTTGGCGGCGTCCAAAAGGCCATGTATGGGCGAGAATTTTAGGGGGCTTAGATTATCAAACGCTGGGTAATGTGTTTAGACAAAGGCGTCTAAAATGTTGGCGTGGTCAGGGTTTGGGGATTTGTAGGGGCATAAATGCAAAAAGCCGCTGAATAATCAGCGGCTTTTCGGTATGTGGCGGAGAGATAGGGATTTGAACCCTAGAAGGGCTATTAACCCTTGCCGGTTTTCAAGACCGGTGCTTTCAACCACTCAGCCATCTCTCCGGAACGCGGCGTATATTATTGGGTTCGTTGTGGGTTGTAAACCCTTTATTTGCCGCTTTTGGTCTGTTCGCTCAAGCCGTGATCAGGTTGGCGATATTGCTAGCAAAAGGCGATTAGCTTACCGCCAATCGCCCTCCTTTTACTGAGACACTTTAATAGAATCTTTTTACTTCACAGTACTTATAGCGCGATAAAAATACCCGCCAGAGCCGCACTCATTAGGTTGGCAAAGGTGGCGGCAATCACTGCGCGCACGCCCAAGCTTGCCACATCTTTGCGACGCTCTGGCACCATCGCACCAATCGAGCCGAGCTGAATGGCAATCGAGCCAATATTAGCAAAGCCACACAAGGCAAAGGTCACGATGACTTGGCTTTGCACCGACAAGTTCGCTTTGATATCAGAAAACGATAAGAAGGCAACAAACTCGTTAAGCGCAATTTTCTGGCCAAGCAAGTTACCCACGGTGAAGATCTCGTGCACCGGTACACCGGTGAGTAGTGCCAGCGGTGAGAACAGGTAGCCAAACAGCATTTCTAGGCTTAGACCGTCAATGTCAACCAACTCACCTAAGCTACTCAGCCCAGCGTTTAGCATCGCAATCACACTGATAAAGGCCACCAGCATGGTGCCCACAGCCACCGCGACTTTCATGCCATTCATCGCGCCGCTGGCGAGGGCGTCAATCGCATTGGCTTGATCGCTGTCACTGATCTCCACATGGTTTTGCTCTGCGGGTGTCTGTGTTTCCGGCACAATGATTTTTGCCATCAAAAGTCCGCCGGGGGCAGCCATAAAGCTCGCGGCAATCAGGTATTTCAAATCCACACCCATCGCCGCATATCCGCCTAGCACGCTACCGGCGACCGAGGCCATGCCTCCCACCATCACGGCGAAGAGTTCAGAGCGTGTCATTTGGCTAAGAAAAGGGCGAACTACCAAAGGAGATTCGCCCTGAGAAAGAAAGATGTTGCTGGTTGCCACCAGAGACTCTGCTCGGCTGGTGCCGAGTAATCGCTGTATACCACCGCCGAGAAGTTTAATAACCCACTGCATAATGCCGAGATGATAAAGGAGGGATATCAGCGCACTGATAAAAATGATTAGCGGCAGAACTTTAACAGCGAAAATAAACCCGTCGTTGGCGAGAGGGCCAAACACAAACTCAATGCCTTCGTTGGCAAATGAAAGCAGCTTCGCCGCGCCATTGCTCATAGAACCCAGCATGGCTTGTCCTACTGGAATGTAAAGCACCAGTGCGGCAAAACCCGCTTGTAGGCCAAATGCCCCAAGCACTGTACGCCAGTTGATCGCTTTACGGTTAGAGGAGAACGCATAGGCGCACAAAAACAGAGCGACGATGCCGGCCGCACTATAGAGAAGTTGCATAAATAGAATACCTTGCCGTGTTGTGTTGCACTTGCGGTACAGATGAGTACGACACGCTGCCAAGGTGGCAAGAGGTTCCATCATGCGTTACATCGTACCGCGGGTTCGGTGAAGGTGGGCCCAACCTTGGACACTTTTTCTTCAGCCGCGAATCGCGACACAGCCACTCTTTGCCTATGGGCTGGCGAAGAGCGCATGTTGGGCGGGCATTCTATTGTGATTTGAGTCGCATTTCCAGCTAAATTTGGCCTTTGATCACATTTTATTCTCGGCCGCTCACCGAGCGCTACGACGATGGTCGGATAGGCTGCGAGATGGGTTTTTGGCAAGATTGGTTGACACAGATCGCTCATATGTTATTGATAACCTGCTATTGACAATAAAATTAATCAAATAGCGATAAAAACAAACACAACAACGCAATTATTATAAAGGAAACAATCATGCAAACCGTCTCTCCTCACGAGGCCGGATCGCGTTTATCTGTGATCCAACGTGTTCGCGCCTTGGGGCCGGGCATTATGATGGCCGCTGCCGCCGTGGGTGGTTCTCATCTGGTTGCCTCAACCAAAGCCGGTGCCATTTATGGTTGGCAATTGGCCGCATTAATCCTGCTGGTAAATCTCTTTAAATACCCTTTTTTCCGCGCAGGCGTGCAATACACCGCAGGAACCGGCGAAACCTTAGTAGAGGGCTATGCCCGCCTCGGCCGCGGATATCTGTGGCTTTTTATCGTGCTCAGCGCGGTATCCGGCGTGATCAATACAGCCGCACTGACTTTATTTAGCGCCAGTCTGCTGAGCTATTTTGTGCCGTTTGATCTCTCCCTGACCGCCCTTTCCATCATTATTGTAATGACTTGTTTGGTCATTCTAATTGCTGGCCATTACAAGGCGCTGGATTGGCTCTCTAAAGTGATTATGGCAACGCTCACCTGTGCCACCTTGGTTGCGGTGACTGTGGCAATCGGCAACCCTGTCGCGGTTGAGCCTAATTTTCAGGCTCCGTCCATTTGGTCAATCACGGCGATTGGCTTTATCGTGGTCACCATGGGTTGGATGCCCGCCCCGATTGAAATTTCTAGCATCACCTCGGTGTGGCTAAAGCGCAAAGCGCAATCTGAGCCCATCAATGCTAAAGCGGCGCTGTTTGATTTTAACGTCGGCTATATCGGCACCGCTGCATTGGCAATTGTGTTTCTATCACTCGGTGCCCTGCTGTTGCATGGCAGTGGGGTTGAATTAAAGCAATCGGGGATTGGCTTCTCGCATCAATTGGTTGGCCTGTATGCCGCCACGATTGGTGAATGGTCCCGCTATTTGATCGCGGTGGTCGCCTTTTTCTGTATCTTCGGCAGCACCATTACCGTGATCGACGGGTATGCGCGGGTCGTGTCTGAATCGCAGCGCTTATTGCGTCGCCAGCCACAAGCCTCGCCACAGGTCAATCAAGGCTGGATGTTAATCACGGCCGTATTAGCGCTCGGTATTGTCGCGTTTTGGACCGGTGCATTACTAACCATGCTCGATTTCGCCATGATTGCTGCATTCGTGACCACGCCGTTCTTTGCATTACTCAACTATATTTTGGTGACCAAACACCGCTTACCGCCTGAAGTGACCATGAGTAAGTCGATGCGCGCCCTGGCGATCGTGGGTCTGATGTATTTATTCGGCTTTTTAGCAGTATTTATCTGGTGGAAGTGGTTGATGTAACAAAGTTTACCTTGTTCACGCTTGAAGGGCTGGGTTAACATCCTTTTACAACTTCACCATCGGCGTTGAGCACGGATAAGGTATTATTTGCTTTATAAAAGCCAGTCATGGTTTAGGTTAAGGACGTGGGTAGCTTGAAAAAGTGAACGACTGCCCACATAACTGTCGTATTAAGAAATGGATTGTTAACCCAACCGGGAGAACGTTATGAACGATCGTATCGTTTCGCACAGCCAGTCACAGCAGAGTGCGTTATCTACTAACAAAGTGCTACGTAATACGTATGCGCTGCTATCGATGACACTGATCACCAGTGCTATCGCGGCCTTTATCGCTATCGCTGTCGGCATCGGCCCAATGATGTCGCTAGGTATGACCCTAGGTGCGTTGGCGATCGTGTTCTTTGTGCTACCTCGCACTATGAACTCCTCCGCGGGTATCGTGTGGACCTTCGTGTTCACCGGCCTTCTGGGCGCCTCGTTAGGCCCAACACTGACCTATTACCTGAGCCTGTCGAGTGGCCCAGGGATTGTGATGCAGGCGCTTGCTACCACAGGTATGGTATTCCTTGGCCTGTCGGCTTACGCCATCACATCGAAGAAAGACTTCTCTTTCATGGGCGGTTTCTTGGTCGCCGGTGTGATCGCGCTATTAGTCGCCATGGTCGCGAACATCTTCCTACAGATCCCAGCGCTGAGCTTGGCGATCAGCACCATCGCGGTACTGATTTTCTCAGCCTTTATTCTGTATGACACCAGCAACATCATTAACGGCGGCGAGACCAACTACATCCGCGCCACCGTGTCGCTGTATTTGAACATCTTCAACATCTTCGTTCACCTGCTGAGCATTCTTGGCATCATGAACGACGACTAAGTGCCACGCAAAAATTGTGTATGCACTACCAAAGCCGGCTATTGCCGGCTTTTTTTATGGCGATACGCACAAGCGTGATGAAGAAACCTGTCCGTAATAAACGTCAGTTGCACTCATTCCAGTCGCTCGCTATGCTTTGCAGCCTTATCAACGGCGAGAACATCCGCTGGGATGACGAACAAAGGCAAGACTATGTTGGTGTATGAAGGTGAAACCGTTGCAACGGATGCGCAAGGGTATTTAAAAAACGTAGACGATTGGCACGAAGCGCTGGTTCCCTTGTTGGCTGAGCAAGAAGGCATTGCACTGACCGAGGCCCACTGGGAAGTGATCCACTTTGTCCGCCATTTTTACCAAGAATACAACACCTCACCGGCGGTGCGTTTATTGGTAAAATCGATGGAAAAAGAGTACGGTCCGGAGAAAGGTAACAGCAAATACCTGTTTAAGCTCTTTCCGAAAGGCCCGGCCAAACAAGCGACCAAATTGGCAGGCCTCCCCAAACCCGCCAAATGTTTGTAACTAAGCCGCTTTAAAGACCGTCCTATGACCTACTGAATGGCAAACCCATCCACGGAACGCCATTCAGTATCTTCGTGTTTAACGTGATTCACACTCGCGGTGGGCGGCCCTTGATCTAACCACGCAATAAGAGCATCAACCGACTCTTCGCGGCCACATGCCAACACCTCAACGCGTCCATCTGGCAAGTTCTTCGCGTACCCAGTCAAAGACAGCTTTAATGCCTCGTGCGCGGTGTGATAACGAAAGCCAACGCCCTGAACGTGACCTGTGACATAGGCCTTGACGCATTTTTGAGACATCGGTCACCTCCACTGTATTTCCATTGCATAATGACATCTGTATAACGCTACATGAGACAGTCGTTTGACAGGATTACGTCATGAAAGAAGTAGCGTTTCGATGGATTGATAAATACCTCATCCACCTTCGGCTCCAAGAAAAATTTTACCTTATCTTTTTCCTTCCCCTCCTCGCAATGATAGTGATAGCGCTGACACTCGATGCAGCGTCGGACACGCGAGTGGCAACCAACATGCAAGCGGAAGGCCAAGCCATTCAAGCCCTTGTGGCGAAATACGATTTGCCGGCGCAAGAAGTACGCACGGTGCTACAAAACCAGCAAAGCGGGTTTACGCTTACGCCGTCGGGACAGCTTGACTATCAAGCCGATGGCACCTTGTTCACCTACCTTGGCACGCTCGATTGGAGCTTGCTCCTTGGCATGGTGGTGGTGATTGCGCTGTTGACCTATTACATCATGACCTTTATCGGCGGCGCGATGTACACCATGAATCAAGCTCTCTTAAAGCTAGCAGATGGGGAACTCAGCTACCGAATGAACTTCTTCCCAGTGCGAGATGAGTTCAGCCAGATCGCGATTACCATCGACAAAGTGCTTGAGCGTGAGCAAAACATGGTGAAAGCCATTCAGCAAAGCGCAGAGATGATGGATAGCTTGTCGTCGAGCCTGCAGCAGCGCAGCGACGAAAGTGAATCACTGGGTGAAAGCCAACGTCAGTATCTTGATTCACTCGCCAGTGCCACCGAAGAAATGGCGGGGTCGATTCGTGAAGTGGCGAGCCACGCTACCGATACATCTACCCAGACCCAAGAGGCCACCGAGGCAGCTCAGCAAGGGCGTCAACAAGTGCAGCAAACCATGGCGGCGATTAACGCGCTGGCCAGTGAAATTGCTCAAGCTGCTGATAAGGTGACCGAGTTGAATCAAAATGCTGAGCAAATTGGCAGCGTGGTGACCACCATCAACGCCATCAGCGAGCAGACCAACTTATTGGCCCTGAATGCGGCGATCGAGGCTGCCCGTGCGGGCGAGCAAGGGCGTGGCTTTGCGGTAGTCGCCGATGAGGTGCGCACCTTGGCAAGTCGCACTCAAGAGTCCACGGTCGATATTCAAACCATGATTGAGTCGCTGCAAACGCATACCACTGAATTGCGTCGCGTTATGGAGGGCACAGTCGAAAATGCGTCTGCCAGCGAAGCTGCGGTGCAAGAGATTGATGCCGAGATCAGCCAAATCGCCGCCCGTAGCAGCACGATCTCTGATCGCAGTACCGAAATTGCAGCCGCCGCCGAGCAGCAAGGCAACGTGGCGAGCACGATTTCACAAGATGTGGAACAAGTGCGCAGCCAGTCCACGCAAGTCGCACAAATGCTGCGAGATTCTGCTACCGAAGTCAGTGAACTTGGCACGCAAGCGCAGCAATTGAAAACCTTGGTGGCAGGGCTTCGCACCTAAACCTCTTGGTTCACCGCCCGCATGCTTCCTATTACGCGCCCGACTCTGGGCGCGTTTTTATTGCAATGACACCAGCCTTGCTCGACAATACCCGCCCTTTTTTGCTTTATCCGCAAGTCACGTCATGATGCAGGTGCCTTACTCAGCATTTTGACGTGTTTTGCACCACCAAATTGTTAGGAACGTCCATGACTGCCACTGTGTATCTCGCCAAAGGCCGCGATAAATCCATCAAACGCCGCCATCCTTGGATTTTCTCGCGCGGCATTGCCCGTATCGAAGGGAAACCTGCTTTGGGTGACACGGTCACTGTTTGTGATCATCAAGGTGAGTTTTTAGGGCTAGGCGCCTATTCACCCCAATCCCAAATTCGAGTTCGCATGTGGTGCTTTGAAAAAAACCCCATCGACAGTGACTTTTTCCTAGCCCGTATCCGCGCGGCAAAACCGCTGCGTACCATGCTCGCTGAGCGTGATGGGCTCACTGGTTATCGACTATTGGCCGCTGAGTCTGATGGCGTCCCCGGCATCACCGTCGACAAGTACGATAACTACTTGGTGTGCCAATTGCTTAGCGCCGGCGCGGATGCTCAGCGTGATAACCTCGTCACTGCCCTGCGCACCGAGTTTCCAGAGTGCCATATCTACGAGCGTTCCGACGTTGCGATTCGTAAAAAAGAAGGCCTTAAACCGCGCACCGGCGTTTTACACGGTGAGGAGCCACCTGCGTCCGTCATCATCGAAGAAAACGGCGTGGCGATTGAAGTCGATATTGCCAATGGCCACAAAACCGGCTTTTATCTCGACCAACGGGATAGCCGCGAACAAGCGGTGAAATATATGGATGGCAAACGGGTCTTAAACTGCTTTTGTTACACTGGCGGTTTTGGCTTGTATGCGCAAAAAGGCAATGCTAAGCAGGTCACTAATGTGGATGTCTCACAGCCCGCGCTCGACAAAGCGAAAGCCAATGCGGCTCGAAACGGCTTTGATCTCACCCGTGCTGAGTTTGTGAATGCCGATGTGTTCAAGCTGCTGCGCACTTATCGCGAACAAGGCGAGCGCTTTGATGTGATTGTGATGGATCCGCCCAAATTTGCGGAGTCCAAATCCCAACTGACCGGCGCATGTCGCGGCTATAAAGATATCAATATGCTCGCTATGCAGCTTCTTAATCCGGGCGGTGTGCTGCTCAGCTATTCGTGCTCGGGCTTAATGGATACGGGCCTGTTCCAAAAGATACTGGCAGACGCGGCATTAGATGCCGGTAAAAACGTGCAGTTTATTGAGCGCTTTGCACAAGCGGCGGACCATCCCACTCACAGTGCATATCCAGAAGGTTTTTACCTCAAAGGCTTTGCGTGTTTGGTGCAATAACACACGGTCTTTAACTGGTGTGCGGACGGGCGCAAAGCGCGTCCGCACTTCTGGACACAATTGTCTGATGAATCTACGTTTAAGTAAGTAGCGACCCGACAGGAGTGTTCAGATGCTAAGCCCCATTAAGCCCAACGACGAAGCTCAACGCCTCAAAAAATTACAAGACACTGGCGTGCTTGATACCGAAGACGAAGAGCGCTTTGATCGCATCACTCGCTTAGCTAAACGCCTTTTCGATGTCCCCATCGCCCTCGTCAGCCTCATTGACGATGATCGCCAGTGGTTTAAATCCTGCTTTGGCCTTAACGTACGCCAAACGCCACGCGATATCTCTTTTTGTGGTCATGCTATTTTGGGCGATCAACCCTTTGTGGTGAAAGACGCCAGTCTCGATCCACGCTTCGCTGATAATCCCCTCGTTGCGGGCGAGCCACATATTCGCTTTTATGCTGGATACCCGCTCTCGCTTGGCGACGGGAGTAACATGGGCACCCTGTGTGTGATTGATGATAAGCCGCGCCGTTTTAGCGATGAAGATCTGCGCTTTTTGAAGGATTTGGCCCTGCTCGCCGAGAGTGAGCTCTCCTCAGCGCAAACCGCATATACTGATGATCTCACGGGAATATCTAATCGACGCGGCTTTATGCAGCTAGCCAGTCGCGCCGTACAGCACTGTCAGCGCATGAATTCGCCGTATTCACTCGCGTTTATCGATTTAAACGATTTTAAAATCATCAATGATACTTATGGTCATTCCGAAGGGGATATCGCCCTTCGTCATATGGCTAATCTGCTGCGCGCCAACATGCGCGAATCCGATGTGTTTGCGCGGTTTGGTGGCGATGAGTTTGTGGTGTTTCTCTCCGGTGCTGGGCGTGAAGCCGCCGAGCAAGCACTCGACCGTTTTTCCGGTGTTGTGGAGCGGTTTAATCAAATCAATCGCCACACCTACCCTATCTCATTCAGTTATGGCGTGGCGACCAGTTCCATGTCGACGCCGCGCAGCTTGGATGATCTACTGGATGAAGCAGACACCAAGATGTACCAGCAAAAAAAAGCCAAGGTGTAAGCCAAAAAGCGGGGTGTCCTACCCCGCTTTCGGTTAATGCCCGTGCGAATACCAGCCTATCCCTCTTAGGAAGAAGACAGCGCCGCTGCAATGGTCTCCAAACTGCTCGGATCATCAATCGTCGAGGGGACTTGGTAAGATTCGCCATCCGCCATCTGACGAATAATACGACGCAAGATTTTACCTGAGCGTGTTTTAGGCAACTTGTCCACAATAACCGCGTGTTTAAAGCAAGCGATCGCGCCAATTTGATCCCGCACACGCTGCACCAATTCCCGTTCTATATCGCCACCCACAGAGACAAAGCCATCTTTCAACACCACTAAGCCAAGCGGCAACTGGCCTTTGAGCTCATCGTGCATGCCCACCACCGCACATTCGGCGACCGCGTCATGGCTGCCTAACACCTCTTCCATTTCGCCGGTCGATAAGCGGTGACCCGCGACGTTAATCACATCATCAATCCGTCCCATCACAAACACATAGCCATCTTCGTCCATGTAGCCGCCATCACCGGAGACATAGTAACCGGGGAACTGGCTGAGATAGCCGGCTTCAAAACGATCGTGGTTGCGCCACACCGTCGGCAGGCAGCTAGGCGGCAGAGGACGCTTCACGGCAATGTATCCTTGCTGGTTTGGTGCGGCAATCTCGCCCATTTCATCGAGAATACACACCTGATAGCCAGGGCTTGGCATGGTTGCTGAGCCGGGCTTGGTCGCAAAGCAGGTTAACCCTAATGGATTGCCTGCAATCGCCCAGCCGGTTTCGGTTTGCCACCAGTGATCAACCACGGGTCGCTGGGTCTTTTCTTCTACCCATTCCAATGTGGGCGGGTCAAGCCGTTCGCCTGCCATAAACACTGTACGTAAAGATGTCATCGGATAGCGCGCAAGGTGCTCACCATTTGGGTCTTGCTTTTTAATCGCTCGAAAGGCGGTAGGTGCCGAAAATAAGATGCTGACGTTATATTCATCACACACGCGCCAAAACGCCCCCGCATCCGGTGTGCCGACGGGTTTGCCTTCAAACATCACCGTGGTGCAGCCGTGTAGCAAAGGGGCATAGACAATATACGAATGCCCTACCACCCAGCCGACATCCGATGCGGCCCAAAACACTTCACCGGGTTTGACGTTGTAAATCGCGCTCATGCTGTACTTCATCGCCACCGCGTGGCCGCCATTGTCGCGCACTACGCCTTTGGGTTTGCCCGTGGTGCCTGATGTATAGAGGATATATAAAGGATCGGTGGCATTGACAGGCACTGGCGCCGCAGGCGTCGCTTCAGCTAATAATGCCGCCCAGTCAGCATCACGCGGATTGTCTAAATTGGCACGACACATGGCACGCTGATAGACCACCACATGGTCGGGTTTGTAGCGACTGTCCATGATGGCTTGATCAACCATCGGCTTATAAGCCAAGGTTTTCGCGCCCTCGATGCCGCATGAGGCGGTGAGCACCACTTTGGGCTCCGCGTCTTCAATCCGTACCGCCAGCTCATTCGGGGCAAAGCCACCAAAGACTACCGAGTGGATCGCCCCAAGCCGTGCGCAAGCGAGCATGGCCACGGTCGCTTCTGGGATCATGGGCATATAAATCACCACGCGGTCCCCCTTTTCAACCCCTAGCCCTGCCAGCATGCCCGCAACTTTCGCCACGTAGTCACGTAAAGCCGCATAGGTATAGGTGGTTTTTTTGTTGGTAACCGGTGAGTCGTAAATAAGTGCAGTTTGTTCGCCCCGACCTTGTTCAACATGCGCATCGAGTGCCATATAGGCAGTGTTCATGGTGCCATCGGCAAACCAGCGCTCAATGCCATTATCGTCTTTGCTAAGAATGGTTTGTGGAAAGGTAAACCAATCGAGCTGCTTGGCCTGTGCCTGCCAAAATCCCTCGGGGTCACGACTGGCCCAATCCGCATGGTGTTGGTAACTTGCTTCTTGCATAAGCGGCTCCTTATCGCCCACCCTTGGCAGGCGATACGTTTGCAGGCAATGGATTCATTCCGCGTGCTTAGTTAATCACAAACAGCGACATAAATTCGTGCACCGGGGTTTTCTCCAGCGCGGCCTGGTCGCTACACAAGGCAGCGATTTTTTCACTCTGTGCGCGCGGGAAACGGGTCGCCAAGTTGGTGCGGAATTTTTGCTCCAGCACGGGGATCCCTTCTTCGCGACGGCGGCGGTGACCAATTGGGTATTCCACCGCGACTTGTTCAGTACTGCTGCCATCGGTAAAGAAAATTTGGATCGCATTGGCAATCGAGCGCTTGTCAGCTTCAAGGTATTCCGCGCTATAACGCGAGTCTTCTTTGATCACCATTTTTTGCCGTAGCGCATCAATACGCGGGTCGGCGTGATGGAAGGCGTCTTCGTAGTGCTCGGCCACTAGATTGCCGTATAGCAGCGGTACTGCCACCATATATTGCAGGCAGTGGTCACGGTCAGCCGGGTTAGCCAACTCCCCTTCTTTGGAAATGATGCGAATGGCCGATTCATGGGTGGTGATTTCAATACGTTCAATCTCATCCACCCGGTCTTTCACCTGTGAATGCAAGGTCACCGCCGCCTCTACCGCCGTTTGAGCATGAAACTCCGCTGGGAAGGAAATCTTGAACAATACGTTTTCCATTACGTAGCTGGCAAAGTCTTGTTTGACACTAAAAGCGTTGCCGTTAAACAGCACATCGTAATAGCCCCACTTAGGTGCGCTGAGCACCGACGGCAAGCCCATCTCGCCTTTCATGGTGATCATCGCCAACCGCACCGCGCGGGAGGTGGCATCGCCCGCCGCCCACGATTTGCGTGAACCGGCGTTTGGCGCATGGCGGTAGGTGCGCAGCGCACAGCCATCCACCCAAGCTTGTGAGACGGCATCAATGATCTGATCGCGATTACCGCCCAACATTTTGGTAACCACAGCCGTTGATGCCACACGCACCAATAAAACGTGATCGAGCCCAACACGGTTAAAGCTATTCTCAAGGGCGAGCACGCCTTGGATCTCATGCGCTTTGATCATCGCAGTCAATACATCGCGCATGGTAAGCGGCGGTTTACCTTCGGCCACGGCCACACGACTTAAGTAATCGGCGGTGGCCAAAATTCCACCTAGGTTATCGGACGGATGGCCCCACTCGGCGGCGAGCCAAGTATCGTTAAAATCGAGCCAGCGAATAATACAGCCGATGTTAAACGCGGCAGTGACCGGATCAAGCTCGTGGGAAGTGCCCGGCACACGCGCCCCGTGGCGTACTGTGGTGCCCGGCACCAGTGGGCCCAGGTGTTTAGTACATTCAGGGAAACGTAGCGCCAGCAAGCCGCAGCCAAGGGTATCCATCAAACAGTTACGGGCGGTGTTGTAGGCTTCTGCCGAGGCAATCGGCGTGCTATCGACATAGTCAGCAATTTGTACCAATAAGGCATCGGGGTCGGGGCGCTGGTTCAGTTCTACGTTGTTGCTCATGGTCAATTCCTTCTGTGATTTCAATCGGGTAAATGCGCGCTGATTAAGAGCGCTGATCGATAGGTAGCCAATCTTGGTGTTCAGGGCCGTCGTAATCGGCACTTGGTCGAATAATGCGGTTATTAGCGCGCTGCTCAAACACATGCGCCGCCCAGCCCGTTACTCGGCTCATCACAAAAATCGGAGTAAACAATTTGGTTGGGATCCCCATAAAGTGATAGGCCGATGCGTGATAAAAATCGGCATTGGGGAACAAGCCTTTCTCGCGCTTCATCACTTGTTCGACCCGCTCAGACACGTCGTACAGCCAAGCGTCTGGCGCGTTTTGCGCTAGCTGTTTCGACCAATGTTTGATAAGCGCATTGCGGGGGTCTGATTCACGGTAAATTGCATGACCAAAGCCCATCACCTTGTCTTTATTGGCGAGCATTTGCATTAATCCTGCTTCGGCTTCGTCAGGTGTGCGCCATTGTTCTAGCATCGCCATCGCCGCTTCATTGGCACCGCCATGCAATGGGCCGCGTAAGCTGCCGATGGCCGCGGTAATGCAAGAGTGCAAATCGGACAAGGTGGACGCACACACACGCGCAGTAAAGGTCGAGGCATTGAACTCATGCTCGGCATACAGCACCAGCGAACAATGCATCACAGATTCATGCAGTGGCGACGGCGTTTCATCAGTGAGCATTTTGAGGAAGTAACCGCCAATGCTTTTCACCTCCGGCTGATAGGTATCGACTCGTACACCATCATGCGAATAGCGATACCAATAGCAGATAATGGCCGGCAACATCGCCAACAGGGTATCGGTTTTATCCGCTTGCTCACTAAAGTCGGTTTCTTGATCCAAGTTACCCAGCATCGAGCAACCAGTACGCATCACATCCATGGGGTGCGCATTGGCAGGAATTCGCTCCAGCACGGCTTTTAAGGCGTCAGGTAACCCCCGCTTGCCGACCAAGGTTTCTGTGTAGTCAGCCAGCGCTTGGCGATTGGGGAGTTGGCCTTTGAGTAGCAGGTAAGCCACTTCCTCAAATTGGGCGTGATTGGCTAAATCGGTAATGTCATAACCGCGATAGGTTAATCCAGTGCCGGTTTGCCCCACCGTACACAAGGCGGTGGTGCCGGCACTTTGGCCGCGAAGGCCCGCGCCGGAGAGTGATTTATCTTTGGGTGCGACGGCGACATTTGTCATGATTGGCTCCTTTCCTTTGATGCCATCAGATTCAACCGCTGCATGAATCCGTGAACGTGGCGATAATTCCAGTGGTGTAACCGACGTTTTCACACCGAGAGTGTGCGTCTGTGATCACTCTTTTCCAAATAGGCGATCCAATTGCTGTTCGTAGGCGTGATACCCCAAGAAGTCATAGAGCGCATCACGGGTTTGCATGGTGTCTACCACGTTTTTCTGGTGGCCATCATCCAGCAAGTGTTGATACACATTGAGGGCGGCTTGGTTCATGGCACGAAATGCAGAGAGCGGATACAGCACCATGCTGACCCCGACGCCCGCCAACTCTTGGCTGGTAAACAGTGGGGTTTGACCAAACTCGGTGATATTCGCCAGCACCGGCACCTTTACTTGCTCGACAAAGGCTTGGTACTGCTCGAGTGTTTGCATGGCTTCGGGGAAAATCATGTCCGCCCCTGCTTCTACGTACGCTCTAGCGCGGGCGACGGCACTGTCCATGCCTTCCACCGCCAAGGCGTCGGTGCGCGCCATGATCACAAACTCAGGATCGGTCCGCGCATCCACCGCGGCTTTAATGCGGTCGACCATTTCAGCTTGGCTGACAATTTCTTTGTTGGGACGATGACCGCAGCGCTTTTGCGCCACTTGATCTTCCATATGTACCGCACCTGCACCGGCCCGCTCCATTTCGCGAATGGTGCGAGCAATATTGAGCGCGCCGCCAAAGCCGGTATCTATATCCACCAGTAAGGGCACGTCGGTTGCTGCGGTGATCCGGCGGACATCTTCCAACACGTCGTTGAGAGTCGTGATCCCCAAATCCGGTAAGCCATAAGAGGCATTGGCAATTCCACCTCCTGACAGATAAATGGCTTGATGCCCCACTCGCTCTGCCATCATGGCGCAATAGGGGTTAATCGTACCGACGACTTGCAGCGGAATATTGTTGCGTACCGCTTGGCGAAAACGTGCACCTGCACTCATAGCATTCTCCTTGTAAATTAGTGACTTAGCGGGACTCACCACCGCACTATTTTTAATTCGTCAGTTGCTATTCAATCAGCAATTTGTTGCTCAATCAGTTGGCGACTGCGCTGAATATGTCGACGCATCAGCATTTCGGCCAACTCGGCATCGCGCTCGCGAATTGCCGCTAAAATTTGCATGTGCTCTTGCAGCGCCTGCTTAGGGCGAGAATGCGCCCGCGGCGATTGAAACCGGTACATCCGCAGCAAGTGGTACAACTCACCACACAACAGGTTGATCAGTTTCTGGTTATGACTGGCTTTGATGATGCAATAATGAAAATCAAAATCGCCTTGTTGGTGAAAGTAGGCCGCCCCGTCCACCCGTTCGATATAGGCATGGTGGGTGTCGAGCACTGCACTTAACTGCTCAATTTCCTCATCGGTGATGTGCGCGCAAGCCAGTCTTGCGGCCATACCTTCTAACGCTTCTCGCACCGCATAAATCTCAGCCAGTTGACGATGCGTGAGAGTCACTACCCTTGCCCCCACATGTGGCACACGCTCTACCAATCCCAGGGCTTCGACCCGCATCATGGCCTCGCGCAGTGGCCCTCGACTGACGCCAAATGCAGCAGCCAATCCCGCTTCCGATACCTTAGTGCCCGCTGGATAAGTGCCGGTGACAATCGCCTCGATAAGTTGCTCGGTTAGGCTGGCTGACTTGGTGGGCTCACGTGGCTCAGCAGGCAACGATTGCGCGTTCTGCGCGAGAAATTGGTCATTTGTCGACAATAAAGACATAAATACCGCCTAAAAACTTCAATATAGCCAGAATAGAACAATATTGTAGACAATGTAGATTAGACTTTGGTCTGTAGCGGCGCCTTTTTATCGTGATAAAAACCACAACGTAAATGATAATGTACGCATTGGATTGTTATTCACTTGTTATCAAACGGGCGTTTGACTCGACCTATTGCGAGAGCGGCGTATGGTAGTGCGGTCGTTTTAATAGGGATAGAACGCAAATATGGATAGAAATCATTCCAAGCGTGAAAACGCACTCGCGCTGCTTATCGGCAGTAGTTTGGTATCACTCGGCATCTTCTTTTTCAACCAAGTAGGGTTATTGACCGGCGGCACCGCTGGATTAGCGCTGTTTTTACAGCGAGTCACTGACTTCAGTTTTGGTGAGCTTTTCTTCGTGATCAACCTGCCTTTTTATTGGCTCGCCTACACCCAAATGGGGAAACGCTTTACCTTAAGTACCTTGGTTGCGGTCAGCATCGTCTCATTTTGCGCCGATCATTTAACCGCTGTGCTCACCATCAACACCATTCATCCTGTTTATGCCGCGCTATTTGGCGGCGGGCTAATCGGCATGGGCATGCTGGTGATGTTCCGCCATCAATGCAGTTTGGGCGGATTTAACACCTTAGCGCTGTTTTTGCAGCAGCGGTTTGGTATCCGCGCGGGAAAAGTGCAAATGGCGCTGGATTGCTCGATTGTGATCTTATCACTGCTGGTGGTCGAGCCTTGGCTCATTGGCTTATCGGTCGCTGCCGCAATCACGACCAATCTCGTCCTTGCCATGAACCATAAACCCGGACGCTACCAAGTTCAGCCGCCCCAAGCCGTATAGCGGGCGTGAATGACACGGAAAACATACATAAGCATAGATAGAGGCGGCCTTCCGCCTCTTTTTTCAATCACTTCCTCTACAACACCTTGTCCCCAATCGTTACGATAGCGCCTTGATATCTAAATACGAATCACTCTTACAATTGATTGCTGCGCATGCTAAATTTCGCCTTTTAGGCGCCAATCATAAGGAGTGTTGATGAACGCGGCCGATCCTAGCTTTGAAGCACCACAACTGCCTGCCGCGGTTGCACTGTCCCCTTTTCCCACCGCATTAGGCTTGTCAGTTATCCCTGATGATGTGCAAGGCGTGTCGCTTCGGGAACAACTCACCAAACCACAAGGACTGGCGCAATGTTTTGCCGCGGTAAACTCGACCTATGGCGATGCCGATAGCCGTGCCCAAGGCACGCTTTTTATCGGCGCCTATGCCTATGAGTTTTTGCTTCCAGTGCTTGCCAGCTGGCTACAGGCTGGAAAGCTTCCCTCGCTGGACCTTGATAACTGGCAAGTTAAATACGAGCCTACCCGCGTCACTAAACCGAATGGCAAGGAGCTGGTTTATCACAAGCCACATTTTTATCTCAATGCCTTGATTGGCTGGAAACAACCTGCGGCAGAAGAGTGGCTAACTATTTTGCACGGCGCGTTGTTACGTCACTTTTCGCCCATCGTTGATGCGGTCGCGGAACAAAGCGGTATGCGTGAGGGGCCACTTTGGAAAGTGGTTGCCGATTCAATCTGTATTGCCTTTTTGATGGTGGGGAAACATCGTGATTGTGAACAAGCCGCGCGTGACGCGGCACTGTCGATCGTCCATCAACGCGGCACCCCGCTTTATAGCAAGCGCAGTGGTTTTCACGATGTGACCGTCTACGACCCGAACGACACGCAAACCGTATTACAAACCCACAGCTTCCGTTTGCGCGGCGGCTGCTGCCGGATCTTTACCGTGGATGAACACAGTTATTGTTCAACCTGCTGTTTTTTAAAGCCTGACGAACAAGCTAAGCGCCTCGCAGAAGTTGCGTGTCAGCGTGAAGGCGTGGCGCTGGACACGCAGCCTCGCTAACTCAGCGCCACATCGACCCAAACAAGACGATGATCGGAGTGAGCACGCGCATGCTCTTGGCCGTTTTTATCACAAATCAGTGGGTAGTCGGCATCATCAGGGGCAGGCCAAAATACGCCGGAGGCTAACACCGCGAGCTCACACGAAGGTAGGACATAATCGAGGCGCAACCCACTGTTATGGGTAGCAATTGCCCGCCCTTTACCATTGATAAAGCGAAACGCGTGAGACTGGGCCGCCTCACTTTTTGGCACCTGTGCGCCGAGAGCGACCTCGGGATGCACACGCGGATGATTGAGCAAAGCGCCAATGGCTTGCTTATCCCCATCGCCGTAGCTCGGATCTGCATTTAAATCGCCAATCACCACAAACGGCGTCTCGGGAGAAAGACCGCCGTGAGCGCCCTTGTCGTCCACCAGCCAGTCGGCGTTATCCAAAAGGCCAATCAGTTGGTGGATTTCATCACTGTTGCGCCGCCAATTACGCTTTTCCGGTCCATCAAACACCGGTGGTGTGGGATGACAGGCCACCACTTGTATTCGTTCATCACCAACCAGAATCGGCACTGACACCAAGTTTTTCGAGGCGAGACGTAGCGCCTGTTGTGCTTGTTCGGTGTAATAGTCCGCTGGGAGTTGATGGTAAGGTAATTGATGCCACGCAAAGTGCTGCCAAGTGCGAATCGCATCATCTTCGAAGGGGTAACGCGATAAAATCACATAGCCAAATTGACCATGATAGTCGCCAAAACCATGACACTGCTGAGCATTCGTTAAGTGTTGATGCTCACTGACTGGCACCTTGAGTTTTAACCCCGTGTTGGTGGCAGGCAAGTAGCGATACGGATAATCAATCGGCATGTCACCGTGTTGCGATTCAGCCAAATGCCGCTCACAAAATGCGGCGAGCGCCCCATCGTCGCCACCGTTGCCCGGATGATCAAACTCGCAAAGCACCACCACATCGGGCCGCACTCGTTGTATGGTTGCCGCGAGGTTTTTAATTTGCCGGCTGGGGGTGGGCGCTAACATCTTTGCTTTGATCTCGCCGGCCTGACGTCCCGCTAGAGACAGGTTGAATTGTGCCAACCTAAGGGTTGAAGGTGCTGTCATAACATCCCAACAATGCGCTACATGATGGGCTATTTTAACAAGCTATCGAGGGCACGACGAATTTGTCGCGCATCTTCTTCAGCACGATGCGGTGCTGGCCCCAATGCCTCCATTTCGCGGCTAAAGTCGCGCCGATCGAGATCACTGTGCTTTTTTAGCCATTGATTCACCTCCATTAGGGTGAATGAAGGACGCATGTAGCAGGCTTTGTAAAGCCGCCCCATCCAAAACAGATCCCATTGACTGTCGCACAAAACATGATCAAAAGGCGCGAGGGTCTGGTTGAGGTGCTGGCATACATCGAGCACACTGATGCCTTCGCTAAAAAGGCGTTCACGCGAGATCCCATGTATTCGGGTTTCGGCTTCTTTGTCCCAGTGAGTCCAGTGCCCACTGGCGGTGGAAGGGTCAATCAAAAAACTGTTGCTGTCGCCACTTGGCAACACGTATCCCACCTCGATGGGATAAGACGATAACGACAAACCGGATGCTTCAAAATCCAGTGTCACCCACATACGCGTACTCCTTGCTCATAAACTCTCCTGCATGACTAGGCACTTCCTTTGCCTTGTTAGTTAACTGTAGCCTTTTTGTTGCCACTTCGATGGGTTGTTGCGCTACTTTTGCGTGCTTGGTTAACTTGTGACTGAAAACCCTGACGTTTTTCATTGAATGCGTCAGTTTTTTCTTATTATGTGACACTCTAAACAGTGCTATGCCAAGGTTTTGTCAGCGGTACGCTATATTTCACTACCGGATTGAATTAGGCTTCGATAACACCCTGCTAAACGCAGTTTGACGTTAAACCGCCATGTTTTAAATAGGAAGCAGCATGAAACAAACGTCTCGCACCATGTCCGCGCGCAAACACATTGCATTAGTGGCGCACGATCACTACAAAGACGCCTTGAGTGAGTGGGTTAAAAAACACCAAGAAGTGCTCAGTCAGCATGAGCTTTATGCGACCGGCACCACCGGGCATATTCTTGCGCGCGAAACCGGATTAACGATCACACCCTTGATTAGTGGCCCGATGGGGGGTGATCAACAACTGGGCGCCATGATTTCTGAACAAAAAATCGATGCGATGATTTTCTTTTGGGATCCGCTCAATGCCGTGCCGCATGATCCGGATGTTAAAGCGCTACTGCGTGTCAGCACCGTATGGAACATTCCCGTTGCCACCAATCGCGCCACCGCAAGCTTTTTGATTACCTCACCGTTATTTGGTCAAGAAGTGGATATTCAAATCCCTGATTATCAAGCTTATTTAGACGAGCGCTTATAATCTTTTACCCCGCACTGTCCGTCGATGACTAATGTCGTCTATGGCTAACAGTGTGGGGACTGTCTCACTGATACCCTTTCAGTTCCGCCACAAACGATGAGGCACGGCCTTTTTGGTGCACCAGCCACACTTGTTTTTGGACCCGCGTCAAGGCGACATAAAACAATCGCCGTTCTTCTGCGTATTCAATCGGCTCTTCATTTTTTCCCAGTAACGCCTCATCGAGTGAGAGCGAGCGTGGTTTGGCGGGAAATACGCCTTCATCCATGCCGAGGATGAACACATAGTGCGCTTCTTGCCCCTTACTGGCGTGTGCAGTGGTATAGCGAAGCGTCAATGATGGATAAGCTTTTTGCCAGCTTTCTAGCGCGTCAGGACGAAGGGCATGCGTGCGACCAATCAGCATCACACTCACCGCGTGCTCTGCTTTGGCGTGCTTTTTCTCTAAGCTTGCCAGCGTTTTTTCTAACGTATCGTCCGTGATCACCTTGATCACTTTAGGCGCTTTCGCTGGTGCCTTGTCACGCGCATAATCCAACTGTTTGCTGAGCTGCTTGGGGTTTTGCTCAATGAACTGCTGCGCCACCTTCCCCAAGGTAGACGGATAGCGATAACAGGTGGTCAGCCAGCAAATTTCACTGTCACCGAAACGCTGTGCAAACTCTGTGGTTAAGCTAACATCGGCACCGGCAAAGCGATAAATGGCTTGCCAATCATCCCCCACCGCATATAACGAGGCGCGCGGTGATTGGGTTTTAGTGTCTGTCTTGCCATGACACAGTGCCTCTAACATTGCCAACCGTGCCGGCGAAATGTCTTGGTATTCATCAACCATGACAAACTGGATGGGCGTGGTGAATTTTCGCTGCTGAAACAGCTTGGTGGCTTGGGTAATCAATCCATCAAAGTCTACCGCGTTCTCCGCTTTTAGCGCCTGTTTGTAGGCTTGGTACAATGGCCAAATCACCGCCAGTTCATTTTTTAACGCACTCTGCTCCTCAAAGCTTGCCAGTTTATCGGTCAACGCACGCTTGGTGGTATTGGCTTGGATCACCCGTGAAAGGCGCGACCAAACCCAAGTGTGCAACCGGCTGTCATGGGCACACGCAGTCAGTTCAGCGTTCTCATCAAGCGGCAGTGTTTGTTGCTGATGCAGTTTATCCCATGCTTTACGGGGAGATGGCTGTTGCCACTGTTCGGCAAGTGTTTGAGTCAGCCACGCCGCTTTGGCTGTATCATCACTGGCGAGTGGAGAAATCATCGGCGCCTGCCCTTGGTGATCGGCAAGTTGCTGGCGGGCAAAGCCATGAAAGGTAGTGACATTCACCTCATGACCGGTTTTAGTCTTTATCCGCGTTTTCAGTTCTTCAGCGGCATCACGACCAAAGGCCAGCAGCAATAGTTGCTCTGGTTTGGCTTGACCACTTTCAATCAAGTAGGCGGCGCGTGCCACCAATACGCTGGTTTTTCCACTACCGGGCCCCGCCACCACCAAGGTATGAGATTCATCGGTGAGCACGGCGGCGCGCTGCCCGTCATTCAATGGCGATGATTCGATGCGATCAAACCAAGCTTGCCACTGATTGAGCATCATCGCTTGCCATTGCTGATTGCGCGTCTTGAGCCACTGTTTATCCCCCCGCAAAACGGGTGCCAGTGTCGTTGCCATCACTTCATCTAAGCTGGCCAAGAATGAGGCTGGGATCCCCTCGCCTTCTAGCTTTTCGACTAGGATTTGTTGCGCCGCGCGCAATTGCGATAAGCGAACATAAGCGGGTGCATTCACCAGTGCATCATACTCTGCCAGCAAACTGGGCCGGATCAGCGCCAGCCGTTTTTGATAACGGGCAATATAGGCTTGATAACTGCGATAGATGGTTTGCCCTGCCTGCTGGGCGCGGTGCCAAGGCAAGCCAAAAACCTCAAAAGGCAGCGGATCGCCCTCTTCGGTATAACCGGTGAGCGAAATCGTTCCCCACAGCAACCCGCGCGACACCGTGAGCTGCCCATCCCATGCCGAAAAAGGAATATATTGCCGATGGTGACGAGATTCGAGCAGTAAGCCGTCATCTTCGAGCTGCAAGCTGTAATGGTCGCCATAAACAAGCCATTGTGCCCAGCGGTTTGCGGAGAGTTTCATACTCATGAGTCAGTGCGTAAAAACGCGCTTTCCAGCCTTGATAAGATGACAGGCATGCTACTGCGCAACTCTCGATAAATCAATTCACTAGCAATATGGCTTCCCGCCGCATCACCTATAGCACGCTATGGATTTGACTTGTCGCAAGCTATTTCTAAAAAGCGCACGAAAACGCGCGGATGACGCTTAGTTTTTCAGTGTCTTTCTGCTATCTTGCCCTCATTGTTGGCTTAATCCGTGTTTTTATGTCCTTTTCGTTGCCACGCTTTCCTTCGATGCCACTGACGCTACGCGAGTACTGGGCGAACCACCGTATCAATGACAGTATCCGCGTCCTAATCGCTTTAATGGGGGTTGCCCTTTACGCGGGATACGCTGGTCGCACCGATATTGTCACGCCACTGGTGCTCGGGGTCATCGCTTCAGCATTAGCGGAAGTGGATGATCACCTATGGGGTCGGATAAAAGCCTTGGGCGTGACGCTCACCTGCTTCGCGGTCGCCTCTTTCTCGGTTGAATTGCTTTACGATTGGCCTTGGCTGTTTGCATTAGGGCTAACCGTTTCCAGTTTTGGCTTTATCATGCTGGGGGCCATTGGGGAGCGTTATGGCACCATCGCCTTTGCCTCATTGCTACTGGCGGTATACACCATGTTGGGGATGGAGCAAGGCAGTGATCTGTGGCTTCAACCCATGATGCTGCTCTCAGGCGCATTTTGGTACGGGTTACTATCGCTGGTTTGGATTGTGATTTGGCCGCACCGTCCCGTGCAGCACCGACTCGCAGCGGTCTTTCGCCAAACCGCCACTTACATGGAAACCAAGTCCAGTTTGTTCCATCCGGTTGCCGAATTGGTTCCGCAACCTACTCGTATCGCCGCCGCCAACCAAAATGCGCAAGTGGTAGCCGCGCTCAACCAAGCCAAAGCATCATTACTGGCGCGAGCACGACGCGGCCGTCTGACCCAGCGGCATCAAACCTTGCTGCAAACGTATTTTATCGCCCAAGACATTCACGAGCGGGTTAGCTCGTCCCATTATCGTTACCAAGATCTTGCCGCCCACTTTTTCCACTCGGACATTTTGTTTCGCTTCGAAGCATTGCTCAATGTGCAAGCGCGCGCGTGCCGTGAGGTAGCGCAAGCGCTCTCGTTGGGGATCAGCTATCAACATCATCATGCAGGACAGCAAGCATTAACGGCTATCCAGCAATCGATGGCGTATTTGGCTAAACACCAAGACAGCCATACTCGCACCGCATTGCTGAATCAGTTGCAGTTTTTATACAAAAACCTGGAGACGGTTGAGCAGCAGTTGGCGAGCTTGAGTAACCTCGCAGTTGATAGCCGAGCCCAAGAAAATGAATTGGCTGATCCCGATGCGCGCTCTGTTGGTGAGATGCTCTTTCGCATTCGCCAACAACTGACGTTTCGATCGTTGCGTTTTCGCCATGCGGTGCGCTTGTCGTTATCGCTCCTCGCGGGGTATGGCGTGATTCAAGGCCTCTCGCTTGAGCATGGCTTTTGGATCTTGATGACCATTCAGTTCGTTTGCCAAACCAATTACTCAGCCACACGCAGTAAGCTTAAAGAGCGGATTGTCGGCACTGTGGCTGGCTTGCTACTCGGCGTGCCGGCCTTATATCTGTTTCCCGATCCCAGCAGTCAATTGGCCTTGATGGTCGTCACTGGGGTGCTATTTTTCGCGTTCCGCACCGTTCAGTACACCCTAGCCACCTTGTTTATCACCTTATTAGTATTAATGTGCTTTAGTCAGTTCGGGGAAGGTTTCGCAGTGATCTTACCGCGTTTGGGCGATACCGTTATTGGCTGTTTGATTGCCGTTGCGGCGGTCCGTTATGTGTTGCCCGACTGGCAAGCGCACCGTCTCCGCGGGATCATGACAGAAGCCTTGCAAGCCAATCGGGACTATTTAGCCCACGTGATTGCCCAATACCGAGTAGGTAAACGCGACACCCTTGCCTATCGAATTGCGCGGCGCCAAGCGCACAATGCGGATGCGGAGCTGACTACCGCGATCAGTAATATGTTGGCGGAGCCTGGCCGCTATCGCACCAACATCGAAGAAACCTTCCGTTTCTTATGTTTAAACAACGCGATGCTAAGCTATATCTCTGCCCTTGGCGCGCATCGAAGCCGGATGGATGATGAGGTCAACCATCAAAAAGTGGCCCAGCTTCACCGTGATATCCACCAAGGGTTAACCCAATTAACCGAGCTACTGACCCAGCCTACCAACCATGATGCACAGCTGGCGTTACCAACCACTGATGACATGCATCAGACTCACGGCGGCTACGTAGAGCCTGTCGATAACACACCGCTGACGATGGTATTGCAGCAATTACAACTGATTCAGCGCATGCTGCCAGAGCTTAACCAGTTGACACTCACGCTGCGCCAACAAGCCCTGAAACAAAGTCGCGCATAATTAACGGCGGGGCCAAGGTCCCGCCTTCGGTGACTCACCCTGCGTACCAATACTCGCGTTGCGTGCGGATACTCGACCTGCACGCCAACGCTAAGTCAGCGGGGTGTCAATTTACAACAATTTACGTTGTTGATGGTTGAAAGCCCATGATGTAGACCGGATATTATTAATACAGCCACCTGAAGTGACTTAACGCTATACCCAAATGACTCGTTTGGAAGCTAGGGTATACACTTATATTTTTAGCGGCTCGTTTAGCCGCATCGCCCGCCTGGAGCAATTATGGCTATTCATGTAGGAATCATCGACTCGGATCCCGTCCGATTGGTCACCCCCGTGTTACACCAGCAACTGCCGGTGAGCAAGTTGGTGTTAATAGGCACCCTTGAGCAAGACCTAGAATTTGAACGCCTTACCCGCGTGCTTGCGCCAAAAGGCATCGAAACCGAGTTTTTTGAAATCTCCGATGATATCAATATCCGTGAATTAAAAAGCCAAGTGAAACAACTGGCCGAACAGCTTAGCACCACCTCTGAAGATATCCTTTTTAACGCGAGCTGTGGTCTGCGTCATCAACTGCTGTCTGCTTACGAAGTGTTTCGCACCTATCAATGGCCCAGCTATGTCATTGAGCCTTATAGCGATGAATTGTGCTGGTTGTATCCAGACGGGTTGCCACAACAGCAAGTCGAAGACCATATTAGCTTGACCGAATACCTCACGATTTTTGGCGCCCGTTGTGAGCGTCATGATGACGATGTGATCGGTTGTTTAACCGATGATATTTATCGTTTGGGCGAAAAGTGGGCCAGCAATGCTTATGAATTAGGACCCGGCTTGGCGACACTGAACTATTTAGCCACCACGTGTCGCAAGGAACAGTGCCTTGATGTGACGTTAAGCGAGAAACAGCAAGGCTACCGTGAACTCGGTATGCTGCTTGACGATCTGACTGAAGCTGGGCTCGCAACATACCAAAATGGGGTGCTAACCTTTAGTTGTGAGGAAGCGCGTCGCTTTGCCAATGGTGAATGGTTAGAAAGCTACGTGCATTACACCGTCACGTCCATTCAAAAAGAAATGCCAACCATTCAAGATAATTCACTCTCCGTACAAGTATATCGCCAAATTGGCGAGCGCGAAGTGCGTAACGAGCTTGATGTGGCGACTGTGGTCAATAACAAACTGCATATTATTGAGTGTAAAACCAAAGGCATGTCGAGCGATGGCGATGACACCTTGTACAAGCTAGAGTCGCTGCGCGATCTGCTTGGAGGGTTACAGGCGCGAGCAATGTTGGTGAGTTTCCGTCCGTTGCGCCATCACGATATTACCCGAGCTACCGATCTGGGCTTAGCACTGATTGGTCCAGATCAACTTGGTAATTTACGTACCCATCTCTATGATTGGTTTGTCGCCGCCGGAGGTACTGTCGCAATTCGCACCAGCTAACTCGCGCGCTCAGATTGGCCATCATAAAAAACGCGGCGCTCATGATGATCACCGCGTTTTTTGATACCACAATGTCTGAATTACAGCAGTTTACGAGCAGCTTCAACCACAATCTTGATCGAACGCGCTTCGGTTTCTTTAAGCGTTGCGTGGTCAGGGATCTCTTTTTGGGTACGATTAATAATCACACCTGCAACACAGCCCGCACGCAGACCGGAGCTAGCACACATGGTAAGTAGCGTGGCGGATTCCATTTCAAAGTTCAGCACGCCCATGTCTTGCCACTCTTGCATCGAGCCTTGGAAGCGACGTACAACGCGACCACTGAAGGTATCGTAGCGCTCTTGACCCGGATAGAAGGTATCGCTTGATGCAGTCACACCGGTGTGAACCGTTGCGCCATCTTCATCAACCGCCGCTTTCATGGCCGTTGCCACATCAAAGTTAGCCACGGCTGGGAATTCCATCGGTGCAAAATGGGTGCTCGCGCCATCAAGGCGAACAGACCCTGTGGTGACGATCATATCGCCGACATTAATGTTAGGTTGAATGGCGCCGGTAGTGCCGACACGCAAGAAGGTGCGCACACCCAACTGCGCCAATTCTTCAACCGCAATCGAGGTTGATGGGCCACCGATACCGGTTGAGCAAACCACCACAGGCTTACCGTCCAACCAGCCTAGGTACAAGGTATACTCACGCTGAGAGGCAAGAAAGGTTGGGTTGTCCATCAGGTTGGCAATTTTTTCTACTCGCGCAGGATCGCCTGGAATAATCGCAGTGGTGGCGCCTTGTAGGTCGGCGTGGTTAACGCCAAGGTGGAATACAGGGGTATCAGACATAATCAGTCTCCTCGCTGGATGCTGTCAGCAGCATCTTCAAATGATTAAAGGCCTGCCAAAGCAGGCCTGAACTCGAAGTTGTTATGTGTCTAGGATACCCAATTCTTCGGGTATTTATGTGACTTTTATCGACCTATTACACTGTCAATCCTTACAGATTTCAGAATTTAGAGATCGTTATCACTTTATGACAGCGTATGCAGACAAGCGCTGTCAGCTTTATTGGCGCTTGTCTCGCAACAGCCGTAATGCGTTCAACGTGACCAGCGCCGTCGCGCCGCTGTCCGCTAACACCGCCACCCAAAGCCCGGTGATCCCCAAGACACTCGTGACCAGAAAGACACCTTTTAGCCCTAACGCAATGGTAATGTTTTGACGGACATTCGCCTGCGTTGCGCGCGCCAGCTGTAAAATCCCGGGCAATTCAGTCAAACGGTTATGACTTAATGCCGCATCAGCCGTTTCAAGCGCAACATCCGTACCACTGCCCATCGCTACGCCTAATTGCGCCGCTTTCATCGCCGGTGCGTCATTAATACCATCTCCCACCATAGCAACACGATAGTGTTTCGCTAGGGCTTCAACAGCATGAACTTTATCTTCCGGCAATAAGCCTGCGCGAAAGTCGATACCCAGCTCTCCTGCAATCTCTGCTGCCGCAGCCGGATTGTCACCGGTTAGCATCACCGGATGAATACCTAAATCACGTAATTGGTTGACGGCTTGCTTGGCATCGCCCCGCAAGGTATCACGCCAGCCAATCAGACCATGCGGCGCACCCTCGACCATGACGACCGCCACCGTGACACCTCGCTGTGCAATCTCACCGGCTTGGTGTCGCTGATTCGGTGTCAGCATGTCATCCGTCAGTCGGTCGAGTGCGATCAGACTAATCCGACACCCATCGACATCCCCTTTCACACCCTGTCCCGCTTGCGCTTGGATGTTGTGTGCGTCTGGCACTTCAATGCCTCGTTCGGCGGTATAAAGCACCAAGGATTTGGCCAATGGATGATGACTACCTCGCTCAATTGCGGTGGCATACTTAAGTAAGTCCTTCTCGTCACCTTGCCATGTCAGCACATCGGTAACGGTCGGTTTCCCCTCTGTGAGCGTGCCGGTTTTATCAAAAGTGACCGCATTGACACTGGCGAGCATTTCTAACGCCGCACCGCCTTTAATCAGTGCGCCTCGACGCGCTGCCGTCGCCAGACCTGATGTGATCGCTGCCGGTGTTGAAATCACCAAGGCACACGGACAGGCAATTAATAGCAGAGCAAGGCCGCGATACAGCCACTCTTGCCAACTGGCGGCAAAAAACAACGGCGGGACCACGACGACTAATGCGGCAAGCGCAATCATAGTCGGTGTGTACCAACGGCTAAATTTATCGATAAACCGCTCAATCGGTGCTTTTTTCGACTCAGCCTGTTCGATTAAGCGTAAGATCCGGTCAATCGCATTTTCGCCTTGTGCGGATGTGACTGTGAGTTGGACCGTTTTATCAGTCGCAAGGCTGCCTGCCATCACGGCATCACCGACCTCAATATCAACCGGGATGGGCTCTCCCGTTAGCGCACTTTGGTCAAAGCTTGCCATTGCCCCCATCAACTGGCCATCTGCAGGCAAACGCTCACCAGCGCTAATTTCAATCACATCGCCCGGTTGCAGTGCGCTCGCCGCCACGGTTTCACGCTCACCAGATGCATGAACGCGAGTCACTGTCTCAGGAACCAAGGCCATCAGTGACTGAATGCCATCTCGTGCCCGTGAGGCAGCATAACCTTCCAGTCTTTCACCAATCAGGAACAGTACCAGCACCATCGCGGCCTCGGTGGTCTCACCCAAGTACAAGGCCCCGAGTGCGGCGATACTCATCAGTGTTTCAATAGAAAAAGGTGACCCGCTTTTGACCAGTCGTATCGCTTTGCCCACGATTGGCGCCAGTCCAACTAAGGTCGCTAAAGTAAACAGCGCCCACGATAAAGGTTCAGACCAATAATGGAGCCCCCATGCCACCATCATGACCGCAATTAGCCCGAATAACAGCGCATCTTGCCGCCACTTTTTCCATCCGGTTACCTCAGGTTGGGTTTGGTTGAGAGCGACGAGAGGAAAGCCCGCTTTTTGGGCGGCTTGTTCAACAGCACGCTCGGTAGAAGCCTGTGCATCGGCCGTATAAGTAACACGCAGTTTCTCCGTCGCAAACATCACCTGTGCTTGCGCTACGCCTGACGTTGCCAGAATGGCTTTTTCGAGTTTCGCGGCACAGCTTGGACAATCCATACCGGTCACGCCCCACTCGTGCGCATTCACTGAATCGATTGATGTGCGCTCAGAAGAGGTGTCTGCACGTTGTCGCTGAGCATGCGCGTGGCAATGCCCATCCGGATCATCATCGCCGGCGTTACCCTCGCCCTCCGCATGACTGCTGCAACACCCGCTGTCTGGTGCACATTGTGTGGTTCCAACCGCAGAAGTGGTCGGATTCTGATGGTGATGGGGTTGATGACAATGATGCGATCCACAGTGTTTACACATAGTCGGCTCCTTATTGACGGCATATCGAACGTTTATACCTACTATAAGGGTTGGAGCCTACTCCAGAGTCAAGCGATGATCGAAACTAATCGCATTTGTCTTACGTTGTGGGTCGGGGAAAGTGCTGGAATAAAGGGAAACCGCTGTGATGTGGGGAAAGAAAGAGAGAAAAGTGCGCTCAGTGATCAGCACTGAGCGCGTTCGGCTTACTGAATAATAAAAATATAGCCCTGCAGAATGATAAGGTTGACAATATCGATGAAGAAAGCACCGACAATGGGCACCACCATAAAGGCTTGAGGCGCTGGGCCAAAACGATTGACAATCGATCCCATATTCATCACGGCTGTCGGCGTGGCACCCAGTCCAAAGCCACAATGGCCACCGGCGATAACTGCTCCAGTGTAGTTACTTCCCATCAACTTAAATGTCACGTAGTAGCTAAATACACCGATCACGATCGACTGAATGGTAAGAATAATCAAAAAAGGCACTGCTAAGTCGAGAATATTCCAAAGCTTCAATGTCATCAGCGCCATGGCAAGGAATAATGACAATGATACTGTCCCGACCATATCAACCGTTTCTGATTCCAACTTTCTAAATTTAAAGATCTCAAGGGTATTAGTAACAATCACACCCAAAAACAAGGCATATACAAAGTCCGGGATCATTAACCACTGAATATTGAAACTATTAACCCATTCTGATAAATAACGCGCGCCCGTAATACAAAGCAATAAGATGAATAAGACTTCGATCACTTTCTTCGCAGTTACTTTGTCTTCTTCATTTTCGTTATAGGTCACCAACTCAGGATACTTCTGATGTGTCGTCGTGCCACGACCATATTCTGATTCTAATTGGTGCTTATTAATCAAGCGTTGAGCAACCGGGCTGCCGATAATGCCACCAATGACCAAACCGAGTGTGGCGGAGGCCATTGCAATCTCGAGCGTGCTCTGGATACCGTATTCATCGGTCAATATCTGTGCCCATGCCGCGCCTGTGCCATGCCCACCAGACAAGGTAATGGAGCCAGCCACAAGGCCCATCAGTGGATCCAAGCCAAGCATCGATGCAAAGCTCACCCCAATCGCATTCTGAATAATAATGTAGACAGAAGCGATAGCGAGGAACCAAAATACTTTTAACCCACCTTTCACCAATTGTTTATAATTAGCCGCTAAACCCACAGTGGCAAAAAACATTAGCATAAAGGTGCTTTTTAACGGCAAGTCAAATTTAAAATCTATACCGTTTGAATGCAGCACTGCAATAACACAGGCAATAATTAATCCGCCGACAATAGGCTCGGGGATATTAAATTTACGTAATGCAGGAATTTTTGAATTAACAAAATGGCCTAGAAAAAGCACACCAATGGCGATCAAAAATGACTCTAGTGCACCAATAGAATTGAGTTGATACATATAACCTCTTTGTTTCTCTCATCACATCCTCCCTGATAATCCAATTTGACCTTTGTCTTTTACCTCATGTTATTCACGTTGAAGTCAATGCTGGCTTCCACATCCCAACGACATCTCAGCATCCTGCTTATCGTTTTTAGTTGTTTGACACTGCGAGTATCGCCAACAGTTGCTTGACGCCTCGGTATGTCTGATTCGCGGCACAATAGCAGAAATCTGTGATTTTGGCACCAAGTATCGAACTTTATGCGTCAATATCGCTGCTAATTATTGAATTAGCAAGGTTATTCACCTCAAAGCCAGTGAGTAATGTTGTCGACATTTTCAGCAAAAATCGCCTACATTCGCATCTGTTGGCGACAAATGACGGAGGCGGCGTCGCAGATCGATCGCTAACCATGCCCCCACAGGTATTGCCAATGCCAAATTAGAGGCCGGATAGGCTAGCCAAACCCCATCCAATTGCCAATATGACGCAAACAGAAACAAAAACGGGAGTTGCAGTACGATATTACCGATACTGATCATTAGCGCGGTTCGCCCGTGATGAATGGCTTGAAAGTACGCGGCGGCAACGACAATAAAGCCATCGAGAAACAGAAGGATCAGGTGCAACCGTAGCCCATTGACTGTGCTATCCAGTAAGGCAGGATTGCCGCTGCCAACAAATACGCGTGCCAAGGTGTTGGGTAAGCCATTGATCACTGCCACAAAGGCAACGCCCGTCACTAAGACACAAGACAACGCCATCAATAAGCACCGCTTTACCCAGTGTGGCTGACTGGCACCCGCATAAAAGCTCACTAAAGGTTGCATCCCATTGGCTACCCCTTCGGCTAGCAAATAGTACACAATCACCACATAGCCGATCACGGCATACGCCCCTACCGCCAGTTTTCCGCCGTGCAGCATTAAAAGGTGATTATGCACCGCCACCATCACAGCGCTATAACCGTACATAATCCAACTCGCCGCACCGATTGCACAGATATGCCGTGTGATTGACCAAGCCTGTGACCATGAAGGCCAAATAACTTGCAGCCGACTCCGCCGAGAAAAAAAGTAGCTGACGCCCACCAGCGTCACCGCCGCTTGCGCTAACGCAGTTGCAATCGCGGCGCCGGTTAATGCCCACTCAAGCCAGACGATAAACACCAGATCAAAACCAATATTGAGCAACGCGCCTAGCATCATCAATCGCGTCGCCAAGCCAGGTTGATCGTCGTTACGCAGTAAAATAGGCACCGCCATCGAACCGAGGGTAAACACATTGGCCCAAACCAGTACATCTAAGTATTGCACCGCAAAAGCCAGCGGCACCTGCTCTGCGCCTTGAAGTGCTAGTAGATATTCGCCCCACGCGACCAGTGCGAAGCTAAGAAAAACACTGAGAAGTAGCACTAATCCGATCGCGACCGCGAGCGTGTGATGCCCTGAGGGATCATGCCCTTTTCCTCGTGCAGCACTTATTTTTGCCCCTGCGCCAACACCGACCATCAAGCCCACCCCCAACATACCCGCGATCAATGGCCAAATTAGGTTAATGCCTGCCAAGCCATCAGCACCCATGACCTGACCGATAAAAATGCCATCAATGACTTGATAAAGGCCATTGACCAACATAGCGGCTACGGTAGGTAACGTATAGCGCCAGAACTGGCGTGACAGTGAATGAGGTTGTACTGGCATTGTCAGATAGTGCGTCAGGGTATGATGACGAGTATCATACCCAATCGCCGATACGGTGCTGAGTTAGGATCAGCACATTTTGGGGTAGCGCACGTGTGCGTGATATTGATAAGTTACATCGTTTCCTCGTACGCGAAAGCGCGCAAAGAAAAACGCCTTGGCCACTTCTCCCCTCAAAGAAACAGCACAAGACGCATTAGTCTTTCATTTAGACGGGATGCGTGAGGCACTCTCCCATTTGAGTGCTGATCGCACGGAGCACGTCTCGCCGAGTGATAATCCCCACCAATTTACCGTCATCAACCACCGGGTAGAGCTTGGGCTTGGTAGGTATCATCATTTCGGCCAGCTTAATGATGCTGTCTTCTGATTGCACTGCGAGTGCATTCGGCGTCATACAATCAGACACAGAGTGGGAGTCTTGACAGTGATAACTGTCTCTAAGCAATTGCTGCAGCATATCTTGCTCAGAAATAAAACCGACTAGATGCTTGTTGGCATCAATCACGGGTCCACCGGTTTGTTGGCTCCGCAGCAATTTTTCCAGCGCACTGGATAATGGCATCTCTGGCGAGAATGTCACCGGCCGCTTGTTCATATAATCTTTGACTTTGATCGACTCCATGTCGCCCCCTCTTCAATGCTTAACTCACGCCATATACCTGCTAACCACGTCATGTCGAAAAGAGTATGCCGCGCAGCACAGCTATGGTTATCCCGTTCTTTAAGTGTTGTCTAAGTTGGCGAAATGTCTAAATCACTTTGAGCAATTTGTGTGATTGGACAAAGCAATGATATGACGTGATTGCTTTATACCGGCTTCACACGCCTCTCAGCCTCATATGCAACAAGACAAGCTCGCACGCCCTTCTCTTTTTGTTTTGTCACAAATTGTTAAATAAAACAGCCATAGGGGTAGCTAGGGTTTCATCGATTTCATACCGTATCAAAAATAAATGGATGGTATTCAAAACGATGGCGATTCACGCATGGGGATGGGAAGAAAACGATGAAAATTATTGCGGTTTACAGTAACAAAGGTGGTGTGGGAAAAACGGCGACGTCGGTGAACATGGCGCATTTGATGGCAGAAAGCGGCTATCGCGTCTTGCTTTGCGATCTCGACCCGCAAGGCGCGTCATCGTTTTACTTTAAACTCAAGCCATCCAAGCATTTAGGACAAGACAGCTTCTTTACCCGTGATAAGAAGTTTAAAAAGTCCATTCAACCCAGCCACTACCCTAATCTTGATGTGGTGCCAGCGCACCATGATTTTAAAGACTTCGATATTTTTCTAGCCTCACAGAAAAGCGGGTCAAAAAGTCTCTTCAAACGTCGATTTAAAGCGGTCAAGGATGACTACGATATCGTGATACTCGATTGCCCACCCACTCTTTCCGCGCTGTCTGATGCGGTATTCCGCCATTGTGATGAACTGCTAACCCCCGTGATCCCGACGACGCTCTCTGAACGCACGCTTGAGCAGCTTTATCAGTATTTTATCGCCCATGATTTTGATGTGGCGCGTATTCACCCCTTTTTCTCGATGGTGCAGAAAACAAAGCGCTTACACGTCGACACCATGCATCGGATGGAGAAACAATACCCTGCTATGTTAGATGCCCATGTGCCCTTTAGTAGCGATGTAGAAAAAATGGGCGTGACCTGTGCACCTGTCACCGATATCGGCAAAGGAACCGCTGCGGCCATGTATTATCGTCGATTATGGCGGGAATTCGCAGCGCGCGTGCTTTCCGATCAACACGCTGCATAGGCGGCGCGCCTAAGCGCGTAACCCTTCGCGCATTACCAACCCAACAAGCGGTATAACTCGCCCGTTCTTACCGCGCGATGAGCCTGCGCAATGGTGCCATCGCGCGCCCACGACTCAATCACCGGCGCAATGATTGGCTGCACTTGGCTCCAGTTTTGTCCGGCTTGTATGTCCGGCAAGTACAAGAGCCGCAGTAACAAGCCGTCTAAGCCCGTTAATAGTTGTTCCGGCGTGCGATCATTAAAAATGGAAGGAAACACGTTATCGTCGTCATTGGGCAGCCCCATGATCTGGGTTAGCTCTTCAACCACACAGGCGACTAACTTACCTTTAGATCGCGCCAAATCAACTGGGATCACGACCGCTGCCCGCCGTATCCAACCATTTTTATCAACGGCAAAATTAGCCGCACAGACCGCTTTGCGTAATGGGGTGACATCGTTGGTTTTAAAGTATTGCCGCGCATCGTCTAAAAAGCGTTGGTGGTTGGTAAATACAATGGTCAGATTAGCGGCTTTGGGGTGTGAAGCCGGTATAAAGTTTATCCCGGTCAAACTTTGCAAATGATCAAGGTGGTAGCGGACGAGTTTATCGTGAAGTTCGCTGTCGCTGACGACATGCGACACGGTATAGCGCACGGATTCTCTCCACTTACGAACACCATGTTCACCTTCTACATATTCACTTTTCAGCGCAATGCGATAAAACGCATCTTGAATATAACTCGGTTGCTGCCAAGGTTGCTCAACAGCAAGCGTACTGAACGAGACCAGCCATACGATAAGCCCGATACTAACTCGACCCTTAAACAACAACGTTCACTACCTCAACCCCGCGCTTTCGATGCCTGTTTAGCGTAGCACAGCAGTTGAAAAACAACTGGTTGAATCGCGTGCTGTCTGTTTTTCTTACCATATCTGTTGAACATGGAATGGGCATACCATTTTTCTAGACATTTTTTGAACCAGATCCTCAATTTGATAGCGATCACATTTTTAGTTATTGAGTAATGTGGATAGTAACGGGCGATTTGACTCACTAACTCGAGGATTCTATGCGTAAAACACCGCTCGCACTCTTGCTCCCCTTTGCGTTTTCCGCTCAAGCCGCCACCATCGTTGACGCCTCTGACTTGGATCTTAGCCAAGCACTGGACGCCAATACGGCACGCTCAGCAATGACAGCAGCCCCTGCACTCAGTTTTCGTGAAAAATCGCGTCTGCAAGTGGGCAATCAATCACTGGTCCGTAAACAGCAACTGCACCATGGCATCCCGGTTTACGGCTATTCTGTGGTGGAAAACACCGCCGCACGGGGCTTTGCGCCAAGCGTTAAAGGTGACGTTGTCACTGACATCGAACAAGATATTGGTGGCACGCTACCCATGATTAACCAACAGCAGGCCATTGCGATTGCTCAAGGCCAGACAAGCCAAGGTAATCGTCATTTTCATCAAGCAGATGCAAACACAGAATTGTTGATCTGGTTAGATGAACAACAAACAGCGCGTCTCGTCTATAAAGTTGACTACCTTGCCAGTGATAACGGTCATCCTTCGCGTCCAATGAAAATCGTCGATGCAAAATCGGGAGATATTTTGGACAGCTGGGAAGGCATCGCGCACCTAGAAGCCGGCGGACCCGGTGGTAACCAAAAAAGTGGACGCTATACCTTCGGCCCAAATACCCAACTGGGCGGCTTTGAAGTCAACCGCTACTGTCAAATGGATAGTCCCAACGTTGTGACAGTCAACATGAACAATCAGGAATGGGGCGGAAGCGTTCATCAATTCAATTGTCCGCAGAATACCTACCGTCAAGTCAACGGCGCCTATGCACCCATGAACGATGCGCAGTACTTTGGACAAAAAGTCTTTGAAATGTATCAAGATTGGCTCGGCGTGCGCCCTATCCGTCAAAAGCTCACCATGCGTGTTCATTATGGTCAGGGCTATGGCAATGCTTTTTGGGATGGGCGGCAAATGACCTTTGGTGACGGTAATGGCAGCATGTATCCGTTAACCACGTGGGATGTGATTGCCCATGAAGTCAGCCACGGTTTTACTGAACAAAATTCAGGGCTCGAATATCGCGGTATGTCGGGAGGCATGAACGAGTCTTTCTCCGATATCGCCGCTGCGGCACTCGGCCAGTATGTTTATGGCGACTTCAACTGGAAAATGGGTGAAAACGTGATGAAATATAGCGATGCGATGCGCTATTTCATCAATCCAAGCCAAGATGGGCGCTCCATTGGTCATGTTAACCGTTACTATCCTGGCATCGACGTGCACTTTAGCTCTGGTATCTTCAACAAAGCGTTTTACCATCTTGCCACCAGCGCAGAGTGGAATATCCAAAAAGCGTTTACCGCGTTTGCCACCGCCAACCAATTGTACTGGCAACCTAACTCGAGCTTCCAACAAGGCGCTGATGGCGTATGTGAAGCCGCGAAAGCACTAAACTATTCAGCCGGCGCTGTCAGCCAAGCCTTTGCCGAAGTTGGCATCCAAACCCAAAGCTGCCAAGGAACTGGTGAAATCCCTACCCCAGATCCAGATCCGCAACCGACGCCTGACGTCGAACCGCTCACTTTCGATCAGCCGGTGGAGCTTCACGGCTACGCAGGCACGGCTCACCAGTTTGTGATTAAGAATGCGCCACGCGGTACGGTATGGCTACAAACATATCGTGGTCAAGGTGACGTTGAGTTATATACGGCGGTTGGCCGTCCAGCGAGCGCCGAAGATCATGACTGTGCGTCCACTAACGCAGGTAACGAGGAATACTGCGGTTTTAGTGAAATTCAGGGCATGGATCTGTATGTCACTGTCACCAGCACGGTGGACTACTCCACAAACGTGATCGCACGCCTTGATGACCGTGGTATCGAGCAAAACCGCTGCAGCAACGTCCCTAGCTGGGGAACTTACAACTATTACTACTCCGGCGTCAGCGTTCAATATCAAGGGCATCTGTTCCAAGCGACGCAAGATAACTGGGGCATTGATCCATTCTCGAACCAATGGGTTTGGCAATATCAAGGAAGCTGCCAAGGTTAGTATTACTGTCTTGTGATTGGCGGCTAGCCACGGCTGGCCGCTTTTTTATGAGAGTTTCGCACACCATTTCCTCACGACTGTGATCACGCCACGATTCTGCCCTCTCCCTGAAAGTGACATTCGCATTACTGCTTCTTTACATCTATGTTAATGATTATTGGCAATAATCAGATAATTGGGCAGATTGAATGCATCTGACGACTTTTTCTAACACATTTCGCGCCAAGCTTGTGGTGCTGCTGTTCTTATTGTGTCCCCCGCTCGTTTGGGCCGCGCAAGCCAATGCTGAGAACATTCAGTATCCTAGTATGATCATGGGACTCCTCGGTGGGCTGGCGCTGTTTCTCTATGGTATGGACAAGATGTCTAATGCCCTAAAAAACGCCGCCGGTAGCCGCTTAAAAACCTTGCTCGCCAAACTGACCACCAATCGCGTCGCCGGCGTGCTCACCGGTGCCGGCATTACTGCGACGATTCAATCGTCTTCTGTCACCACCGTTTTGTTGATTGGCTTTATTTCAGCAGGCCTGATGTCACTTGCCCAAGCGACCGGGGTCATTATGGGTGCCAATATTGGTACCACAATTACCGCACAAATTGTTGCCTTTAAGATCACCAAAGCAGCGTACGTGATGGTCGCTGCGGGCTTTCTCACTCAGTTTATCGCCAAAGCCGACCAAGCCAAACACTACGGCAATATGCTGTTCGGCCTAGGTTTGATTTTTCTGGGTATGAATGTGATGAGCGATGCCATGTCACCGCTGCGAGATTATCAGCCCTTTATCGACGCGATGGCTACCATGGACAACCCTCTACTCGCGATCTTACTTGCGGCTCTGTTCACCGCATTAGTTCAGTCGTCCTCAGCAACAACCGGGATCGTGATTGTCCTTGCAGGACAAGGTTTTATTTCACTGGAAAGCGGTATTGCCCTTGCGATGGGCGCCAATGTGGGTACCTGCGTGACAGCACTTCTCGCCGCTATCGGAAAATCTCGAGAAGCCAAACAAACCGCTAGCATTCATGTTCTTTTTAATATCATCGGCGTCATGATTTGGCTGCCATTGATCTCGCTATTAAGTGATTGGAGCGTCGCGCTCTCCCCAGCTTATCCCCAACTGACAGGGGTCGATCGTTTGGGCGCTGAACTGCCGCGGCAGATTGCCAACGCCAATACATTATTTAATGTAGTCAACACACTGGTTATGTTGCCTTTCGCCGGTGGGTTTGTTTGGCTAGCGAAAAAAATTGTGCCGCGCTCGAAAAAGCCACTCAGTAGCGAAAAGCCTATCATTACCCCTAAATATCTGGCGAAAGAGTTATTGATGACACCAGATATCGCGATGGATCAGGCGCAACTTGAGATTGGCCGTATTGGACGGCGGGTTTGTAATATGATGAATACCCTGCCGCCACTCACCTCTAAACTGGCAAGCCAACCACAACGCGATGCAGCGATCGCCGCATTAAAACAAATTGATGAAATCGAAAATCAAGTCGATGCCTTGCACGGGCGTATTCTGTTTTATTTAGGCAGGCTGCGTAAAGAGCCACTTAGTCACGCGCAAAGCCAACGTCAAATGGCGTTAATTAGCATGACCGACCAACTGGAAAGCATTGCGGATCTGATCACTAACACACTGATCCCAATAATGGAAAAATCCCTCAATGCGGATATCACCATCAGTAATAAGATGCGTACGACGCTGGATGCTATGCAAGATAAAGTGACTCACGCGCTGCTAGATTGTGTTAATGCGATCCGACGAGGCGATGATAAGCGTGCCAAACAGGTCTTACATACGAAACGCGAGCTAAATGCACTGCTTGATAAAGTTCTCGCCCATCAGGCTGAGCGTCTGGTAGAAGATGATGCCAATCGCTTACAGCTATTTAGCATTGAGATGGAGTGGACCGAGTCGCTCAAACGTGTTTATACCGTTACCAAACGGATCGCGAAGTTGCATCTGCGCGAGAAAGAAGCCTAGTGCCATATTTTCTGGGGAATATTGGTGCAAAAATAGCAATATAAACAAAGAAAACGGAACCAAGCCCTAACTTTTGGGCTTTATAACCCATCCATATCGGTAAAATCGTTATAACGGCTCCGCCTAATTATATCTAGGAGCCTGAAATGTATACATTATTCCCTTCCCGACCTAAACCTTTATCAGCACTGATGGCCCTCGCCGCATTCAGCAGCACCAGTGCATGGGCTGATGTTCAATGTAACATTGCCGATTTAGCGGCCAGCAACACGCCACTCCAAGTCATTATGAGTGCTGAACGCAGTTGCTTTACCAGCTGGTATGACACCACGTCCATTCGATACAGCAACGTATACCAAGAAACTTTTGTAAGCAAAGTGGCACAGCGTTTATCGCAGACCATTGCCCATTATCAGGGGGAGGACGACCAAGCCCGCCAAATTGCTAACTTAGCTGAGTATGTACGTGCCGCCTACTATGTTCGCTTCTATGGTGACAAGGCGAGTCCTGACTATTCTGATTCGCTAGATGATCGTCTTGCGGATGCCATTAATCGTTTCTTACGCTCGCCTTACGCCACGGCAAAGGGCAGCGCCCAAACCGATGCTTTACATGGTTTAACGCTGATGGCCGACAGCATCAAGCGCTTGCCGCAAACCCTAGACCTACAAATTCAACTGCTTGAAAATCTGAAACAAGACCGCTTAGACGAACGCCGTTACGCAGATGCACTCAATAACCTTTTCCGCGCCATGGCGGGCCACCAATCTCGTCAAGCCTTTTACGATGTGCTCGCTGCTGATCTTTCCTTGATTGACCGCCTTTACCAATTCGTCGTTAATCACCCGCAGCTCTCTAACAGCGACCACGGGGCGTTATTGGTATCAAACACGGTCCGCGAAATGGGACGGCTATTGATGGCCCCCCAAGCCAGCGTGCGAGATCGTGTGATTAGCCATTATCGTGATCTATTACCCCGTTTCCCGCTGGGCGGAAAAAATGACGCTGTTTGGGTGGGCATGGTAGAAATGGTGGATGCTTATGCGCCCGATAAGATTGCCGAATTAGGTTTGTCTGATGCCAAAGCCACGCTGGAAGCCAAAGTAATGCCTTATCGTCACCAATGTGACGGTCCGGCGATCATTCGTTCACAAAGCATGACGCAAGCGCAATCGCAACAGGCATGTGAAAGCCTGCACAACAAAGAAGTGGCTTTCCATCAAACCGTTAACTCAGGTTATCAAGCGGTCGCCGACGATCGGAATGACAGCGTTGAAGTCGTAGTGTTTGATAACCCTTCCGACTACAAAACCTATTCCTCGTTTTTGTTTGGTAACTCGACGGATAATGGTGGTCAATATTTAGAAGGAAACCCTGCCGACCCAGACAACCAAGCCCGTTTTATTGCTTACCGTAATGATAATGGCCAATCGCTTTCCATTTGGAACCTTGAACACGAGTACGTTCACTATCTGGATGGCCGCTTTAATATGTACGGCGACTTCAATGACGTGCTTCGTCACGGTCATACCGTCTGGTGGCTTGAAGGCTTTGCGGAGTATATGGCCCATGGTGATGACTATGCCGAAGCAATACGCTTGGGCAAAGAAGGCGGCTACTCGCTCAGTGACGTTTTTGCCACCACCTATCAGAATGATGTTAATCGCATCTATCGTTGGGGCTATTTGGCGGTACGCTTCTTGTTTGAAAAGCACCCAGAGGCTGTGGAAACTTTGCTTGATGCGGGTCGCACCGGGAAATTCGAGCAGTGGGCAAATTTAGTCAAAGACTATGGCCATCGTTATGACCAAGAGTTTGCGCAGTGGCTGACCACCTTAGAAGACACCGATGGCAGTGAACCACCGCGTCCAGACCCTGATCCCGAGCCCAAGCCAGAACCAGAAGTAACGACACTGTCTCTCGGTCAAACCGTTACCATTAGTGGGCAAGCATATAGTGAGCACCTGTATCAAATTGACCTAGCCCAATCTGCCAGTGCGCTGACATTTAGTATCGAAGGACAGGGCAACGCGGATCTGTACGTGGCGAAAGGCCGTCAAGCGCACTATTACGATTTTGACGCTACCGAGTGGAACCAAACCAGTAATGAAACCGTGACGCTTAATGATGTGAAACCAGGTCGTTATACCTTAAGTGTCACAGGGCGCGGTGACTTTACCGATGTCACTGTCAAAGTGAATGCTGAGGGCCAAGTACAACCCGACCCAACCCCAGAACCACAGCCAGAAACACCGGCTGGCACCGATGACTTGCGCCCGACGCAACTTAACGTTGCTAGCCCGAACAGTATTAGCGTTTATCAACGCCGCTATCTCTATGCCGATGTGCCAGAAGGCGCCACCAAGGCGCAAGTGTGGGTCATGGCGGATGGTGACGCGGGGGATCTGAGCGTATTCGCTGCCGAGGACTATTGGCCAACGCAAGCACAAAACCAAGCAGCCTCAGACGCACCGGGCAGCAACCAGTACATCGAAGTCGACTTGAGTGACCAGCAGCGTCTGCACTTACTACTTGCAGGTGACGGAAGCCGTAGCCAAACCGATGTGCGTGTTTATTTTCGTTAAGCGTTAAGCGTTAAGCGTTAAGCGTTAAGCGTTAAGCGTTAAGCGTTAAGCGTTAAGCGTTAAGCGTTAAGCGTTAAGCACCATGTTATTAAGCGCCACCGCCGAGTGGCGCTTTTTTTGATAGCCATAGAAAGGGTAAAAAAGCATAGAAAGAGGAAAAATACTCGAGGGATGATTGCTGTTTTCTCTCCCATCCAGACTGAGATAATGCCTTGATGACTACCTTTGTCACGACATGCACAAATAATAAGGAGAAACCATGACCGAATGGGAAAAAATGTGCCAAGGACTTGTGTTTGATGACAGCGATGGCTCCATTGATATCCGGCGGGACCACGCCACACGAACCTTGCAAGCATTCAACCAAAGCGTAGAGACGGCAACAAGAAAGCAACTGCTCAACACGTTATTACACACTATCGGCGAGGGTTCGGTGATCCAACCGCCGTTTTATTGTGAGTTTGGCGAAACCATACAGATTGGTAGTAACACCTTTATCAACATGAATGCCACTATGCTGGATGGGGCCCCGATCACGATTGGCAACCATGTGCTGATTGGCCCCAATACCCAATTTTACACCGCAACCCACTCTCTTGATTATCGAAGCCGGCGCGCTTGGGAGACCTGGTGTAAACCGATTGTGGTCGAAGACGATGTATGGATTGGCGGTAATGTGGTGATCTGTCAAGGCGTCACCATCGGCGCACGCAGCGTCATTGCCGCCAATGCGGTGGTGAAACACGACGTGCCACCTGACAGCCTGTACGGTGGCACACCTGCACACTTAATAAAGTCGCTTAATCACCACGATTAATCAATATTGCGCCAGCCACTTGGCGCATTAAACCCCCAGCGAGCAAACTCGGCCCCACTGTATATGGCGCGTCCTTGTTTGCCATGAATCACCGAAATAGAGGACGCCTCTTCGCCAGCCAGTATTCGATTGACAAATTCTCCCGCCTGAATGCCTTGCGATTCACCAAATAACACTACCCCTCCTGCGGTTTGGCCTTTGCCCACTGAAAAGTCCCAGAAGCCAAATAAAGGGATCGCACTATGTTGGTTGGTCCATGTTAATACCTTATCCGGATCGACGACATTGCCATCGCTATCACGGATAATTTGATAGAGGCCCACAATGATGATGTCATAGCCATCGCTGTCTTTGACTGAGGCTTTCCACGCGTCAAACGTCTCATGGTTTTCAATCGTGGCATCAATCCCCAGTTTACTCTTCAAACTTTGATATTGGTTACTGATATGGTCAGTGGCGATGGTCGCGGTCGTCCCTGCATCAAACATGATTTTGACGATAAGTTTGTCTTTACCCAACATTTGCCCAATCTCTCGCATACTGCGCGCAAATAGCGGGCGTTCGAGCACACCGGTTACTCTCGCCTTACCGCTATATTTGGCCATCAACCGACGTGGGTTAGAATTGATACCTAAAAATACAATATCAATGTCCTCATTTTGTAAACGCGGTAACATATAGCCCAACGCATTATCGTCGCCCAGTACCACCACATCTGGCGCAATCTGTTGGTACATAGCGAAGGCTTTGTCAGCTTGACTGTCATAATCGGCTTTCGGTAAACGTTTAGTGTCCATCTCAAAGGTATGTAAGGTCACATCATCGCCAAGCGTACTTTCGAGCCCACGAATGTAGCTTTCATCCCAGCCATATTCTTTGTGATAGCTCTCAATCAACAGGACGTCGGCAGCCCATAAAGGACCCACTGAGGCAGCATAGAACACTATAACCAGTAACCAGTTTTTCATACTCACACTCCGTCTTTTTGTTCTTTCGCGTTATTAACCCTAGTCAAAGGATGGATACCGAGAAAGCACATAATAGGAGTGAGAGCGCAGTCATGAATAAAAAGTGAAAAAAGCCGCCACATGCGTGGCGGCAATTTTTTAACAGTTACCGAGGCATAAAGGTATTTTTGTAAAACCCATAGAATCCTGAATCCGGCGCATGAAATTCGACCCCACCGAATAAGCGCAGCGCTTTCCCGTCGCCCTGGGTCTGTTGCTTGGGTTCGATAGCACCAAAACGTTTATAGCGATTTTGAGAGACAAGAATAAATTCATGTCTACCATCGCGGTCTCCTTCCGGCGGCGAGTAGTGACCGACAATATTCAGCCCAATGCTAAGTGAGTCCTCTGGTAACGGCATATCTTGCAGTAACCGTACCTGTGTAAAGTTGCCATCGCTATCACGCTCGATAATCGTCTGATATAGACGACGATCTTCTTCTGCAACACCATCCAGTTTAAGGGTGTAGAAGATACTCACCATCTCCCCAGTACAAACGAGCGTTAATGATGGGAAATCATCATCCGGGTAGCCATCGGTAAAATCGTCCGTGATAAGCGACACCAGCCCATCTTTGATTTGATACACATGCTTGTCTTCGCATACCACAATAAAGATGCATGACTGTTGCTGGTGTACCGCAACAATATCGAGTATGTCCTGAGCACGTGAATCCTGCAGCTGAATAGCATCGTCTCTCTGAGGAGCCACCTCGATACCATCGGTATGATATAGTGTGTTTTGATAACTACTATCTCTACACAGAAAGACTGCCTGGTTAGCGTTGTTTTTATTTACACTTTCACAAGCTATCGTGCACTCGTCGATATGGGTATAAGGGTTCCAGTGATCATAATCAAAGCTATCTGTAAACCCGTCTCTAAAAAAGCTATCCGTCCAGCCATATTCGGGCGCATCGAAATTACCACCAAAGTAATAAGTGCGCTCCGTTTTTGGCGAAGACACCATTGCTCCTAAATGTGTGCGGGTTTCATTATCCTCGATAGATGGCAGCCCATCCCAGCTAGTGTTCATCGTTTTTACATCAAATGGTCTAAAACTGGTTTTAGACATGTAGGTTTTAGCACGGCAAATGTACTGTCCTACGTCGGCATGAATGAGACCTGCTGGTTGCACCACGTCACTGGTATAACGCTGTATCGGCGAAGGCTCGGGCTCCGGCTGACGTAAAGCATCGAAAATCCATTGTGCAATCGCGATCACTATCCCTACGATGGCAACCACAATGCCTAATGGCCCTGCCAGCACACTCCCCATCAGTGCCGCGACCGCGAGCCCAAATGCAGCACCCGATATCAGGAAGTTAACTGAAGCCCACACAATATCCGCGGTATCACCGCTGGCAATCGCTTGACCAAGATTCCATCCGGCAATGCCGACTGCAATAAAGGCGAGCCCCACAAAACATTTACTCACCAGACTCGATACTTTGCCAAGAAATAATGACTCCGCAATTCGGCGCTCAACGTTCATAAACTTGGCAACACGACCGGTCAGTTTGCCCAGAAACTCACTAAATTTAGACATGACTTTCGCGATCTCATCGGTTATGGGTGTTCCCTTACCGAATAAGAAATGCGTCACTTTAGTGGCGAGGATCTCATAGCTAATTTGCAGCGAGGTTTCGATAAATGCGGCCCCAAGGCCAATGAGTTCGACGGGGTTATCCCACTCATCTCTGTCTGTCGCGGATGCCCACGTAAAGTGGCCAATGCCGAGTAGCAAAGTCAGCGAGGATAGAACAATGTCTGTCATACTTCGCTGGCTACTGACCGGCGTTTCCAGTTCAGGGTATTGGCTCGTCAACGCTTGCTGAGTGGCATAATTCCCTAAGGTCTCGTCGCGTAGCCCTAGTCCTTTAAACGTGTTCCAAACGGTTTGCACGCCACCGTTGTTGCTAAAGAACTGCTGCCAGAACTGGCTTTGAGTCGACGATTCATTGTTCTGCAGAATGCGAGCAACGGCGAAGAAATTCTCCTCATTGGCGAGCACAGAATACTGATCGCTCTCACTCCCCCAGCGCAAACTAAACGCGACGCCGTTAATCACAGTGCCGAATAGTACGCGTTCGATGTCACGCAGGGCGTCCTCGGTTTTGGGCCGGTCTGCTGCAATGTTTAAAGTGCGTATTTTCGCACTCGTCGCATTCACTTTTTGAACCGCAATATTGAAGCGGTTATCGGCATTGTCGTTTACCGCACAATCGTTAAGCAGCGACTCAAGCGTACTATCTTGCTGGTAGTATGCGATCAGCTCATCTAACCAATAAGACGCATTTTGCTTGTACTGTCCCAGTGCATTATTTTGACAATAGTTTGTCGCGATCGCGTAAAGCTCATCAATGATTTGTTTGAAGGTTTCCCCTTTCTCTGCCAAGTCGATATTGGCATGCGCTTTGATCATGTCCCAACTGTTGTAGGCAAGGCGATCATTAACGTCCACATTCTCTTGCCCTTTGTAGCCATACTGTAAATATTGACTGATGTATTCAGCCATATAGTCATCAAAGTAGGTTTGATAGCGCGCATAAACATCACTCACTGACTGTTGATTATCATGCATGGCTAGTACATCGTCATTTGGCTCAACCGCACCGCCTATTTCGTCGCTCAGACCACCGTGATGGATCCGAAAGTTATGCTTCATCATATTCTGAAACATCACATGCGCGAGGTAGTTAGCTTCGTCAGTGGGCGTCTCGAAATCCACTTGGTCTAACCCTAAACCGCTATGCTCTGATGAATCCGTGTAAAAACTAATCGCATCAAGCTCACTGAGCTCTGCTGAAGTGGTTGGTGCGACCCACTGTGCCGCTTTGACAGATTTTGGTAACACGGCACCCGCCGCTATGGTTAAAACAGCCGCCGAAGAATGAGTTAAAAAACGACGGCGACTTTGGGAGCGAAGCCCTTCCCAGACATTGCATTTGCTTTTCATGATTGTCCTCTTCTCAATCGGGATTATCTTGAATGAATAAAAAAACCCGCATCTTCGGATGCGGGTTTGAGGTTATTTAACCGGTTTGATGGTCAACTCAGCATTGTTGAAACCAAGGCTAGCAAGTTCATCAGGGTCAAAGTTAGAAATCAGTTCCACCCCGTTTGCTTCGCCAGTCTTGGTCATTGGCGAAATAGAACGCTTGACGCGAGCGGAAGCCGCTTTGCCAATTGGCTTCGCTTGGCCAAGCTCAATGGTCCCTGCATACTGAGATTCCGCATAAAAGTCACCCGATACATAGGAATAGAATGGACGCAAGCTCTTCCCTGTTGCCCACTGCATGCTCTCTAAGCCATATTTTTCAATCGCCCAGCTCCAGTCCCACCATTTCACTTCGCCGGGGATGTAACGATGATGCCACTGGTAAGCAATATCGTGCTCAGGCTTGCTGCTGCGCCCCATCGTAAAGGTATGTCTTGAAGTAGGACGATTTTCAGGGTGCGAATGCCACGCGTTTCCGCTCCAACGCAAGAAACCGTCAAACATCACGTCATAACTAATATCGGCGCCAAAGCGGTACGGATAAGAAATGCTCGACCGATAAAGCTCAACGCGAATAGGGATCTCAGAGTTCGCCGGGACAAATGGACGCGCTTGTAACGTCACCTGCTCACTGCTCGAGCCGCCATTGCTGTTAGCAAAGCTTTGATTCGCCTCAAATGAAATAGTGAGCTTGGTTTTGCCTACCAATGGCCACTGAAAATCGTTTTCTGTTTGTACTTTTTGCGCAAATCCATAGGTATTGGTTTTCGACCAATTGGTGGCCTCATCGACTTTGAGATCAACCACCACTTGTTGAGGCTCGTCGAGGTTGTTGCGGGCGACAGCAGAAATCGTTTTGACTAACTGTTTATCGGACTCAACCACATCACCATGCCAGAAGTCACTGTCATTTAAGGTGTAAGCGAAGTTATCGACCTTGATAGTTGTTTTCTCGTCACAGCGATATCCATCACACCCGCCATCATTGTTACCGCGAATCAACCATTGGTCGCCAGAACGCCAAACGTTCATATCTTCACCGATGTAATCACTGTGATTGCCACCTACCCATGCATAACCAAGGTAATGTGCGAGATAGCTCAGCGGTTTGATAAATTCACTGCGGTTGTTGACTAGGGAATATTGGATATCAAGCTCAGTGCCTTCTGGTATGCTTTGAGCGGCATAATCCGGAATTTCACCCTCATCATTGATGGGATAACACCATGTATCTTTCGTTTGGCCGTAGTGTTTGATTTCACCGTTATAGCCGCTACCCATGATCGCCCAATCGCCTTCGAGTCCAGCGATTTGCCATTTCCCCATGCGCTCCATCAAGAAATGGCGGTGGGTACTCGCCTCGTCTGCCGTTAAGGGCCGATAGTTGGCTCGACATTGGTCATCGCCTAAGGTATCGAGCACGATTTGGTCAGGATAGATTCTCGCCTGAGCCACCCCCGTACTGACGAGCACTGCGATGGTGGAGAGAGTCAAGGTTGTTGTACGTGAAATTGTCGCCATTTGACGTCTTCCTTTTGTTAGGTGTTATTAGAGTCTGCCGGCCATTCCAAAGCTGACCCTTTGACCTTTCCATAGTCAATAACAAAAACAAAATGAAAAACGATGATTTAAATTCCCTTTACAGTTCATTACTTTATGCTGAATTCACATTTATTCTCAAAACGTAAAACGTGATATTTATTCAGGAAAAACTCACCCAAAAAAAGCAAATAAAATCAATTAGAGTTACTGCTCTATTATTTAGGTA
>NZ_MUFM01000023.1:0-49911 GCF_001996125.1 Salinivibrio sp. PR932
GGTGCCGGTGGCAGTGACAGGTGCATCGCCCACGTTGCCTTCGGTCACTGAGCCGGTAAAGTTACCGGTGACTTCAGGCGCATCTTCGCTACCAGTAATAGTGATGACAATATCTTGCTCAGTACCATCGTTTGCGGTCAGGGTGATGGTGTCGGTGACTTGATCACCGGCATCTAAATCTTGCACCGCAGACTGATCAAGTGTGTAAGTCCAATTACCGTTAACTAGCTGGAGCGAACCGTAAGTGCCGGTTGCTGTGGTATCAGMAAAGGTCGGCGTATCGTCACCGTCGATATCACTGATCGCAATGGTACCCGTGGCAGTAACAGGCGCATCACCTTCGTCTCCTTCGGTGACTGAACCAACAAACTCACCACTCACTTCTGGCGCATCATCGGTCCCCGTAATGGTGATGACAATATCTTGTTGCGTGTTATCGCTTGCCGTCAGGGTAATGGTATCGGTGACCTGATCGCCGGCATCTAAANTCGATATCACTGATCGCAATGGTACCCGTGGCAGTAACAGGCGCATCACCTTCGTCTCCTTCGGTGACTGAACCAACAAACTCACCACTCACTTCTGGCGCATCATCGGTCCCCGTAATGGTGATGACAATATCTTGTTGCGTGTTATCGCTTGCCGTCAGGGTAATGGTATCGGTGACCTGATCGCCGGCATCTAAACTCTGCACGGCAGATTGATCGAGGGTGTACGTCCAATTACCGTTCACTAGCTCGAGCGAACCATAGGTGCCGGTCTCTGTGGTATCGGCAAAGGTTGGATTATCGTCGCCATCCACATCACTGATCGCAATGGTGCCGGTTGCAGTCACCGCCGCATCACCTGCGTCACCCTCGGTGACCGAGCCGGTAAAGTTACCGGTGACCTCAGGGGCGTCGTCCGTACCCGTAATAGTGATAACAATATCTTGCTCTGTGCCATCAGAGGCAGTCAGGGTGATGGTGTCCGTCACCTGATCACCGGCATCTAAATCCTGCACGCTGGCTTGATCAAGGGTGTACGTCCAAGCTCCATCTACTAGCTCCAATGAGCCATAAGTGCCTGCCTGTGTAACATCGGCAAAGGTCGGATTGTCATCGCCATCGACATCACTGATCGCAATCGTACCCGTCGCAGTGACAGGCGCATCGCCCGCGTCACCTTCGGTCACCGAGCCGGTAAAGCTACCGCTTACTTCTGGCGCATCGTCGGTCCCCGTAATGGTGATAACAATATCTTGTTGCGTGTTATCGCTCGCAGTCAGGGTAATGGTATCGGTGACCTGATCGCCGGCGTCTAAATTCTGCACGGCAGACTGATCAAGGGTGTAGGTCCAATTACCGTTCACCAGCTCGAGCAACCCATAGGTGCCTGCCTGTGTGACGTCGGCAAAGGTTGGCGCGTCGTCACTATCGACATCACTGATCGCAAGGGTGCCGGTGGCAGTGACGGGTGCATCACCTGCGTCACCCTCGGTGACCGAGCCGGTAAAGTTACCGGTGACCTCAGGGGCATCATCGGTACCGGTAATGGTGATAACAATATCTTGCTGGGTGCCATCAGAGGCAGTCAAGGTGATGGTGTCCGTCACCTGATCGCCAGCATCTAAATCCTGCACGGCAGACTGATCGAGGGTGTAGGTCCAAGCGCCATCTACTAGTTCCAGCGAGCCATAAGTCCCCGCTTCTATAGTATTCGCAAAGGTTGGCGCATCGTCGCCATCCACATCACTGAGCGCAAGGGTGCCCGTGGCAGTGACCGCATCGCCTTCGTTGCCTTCGGTGACCGAGCCGGTAAAGTTACCGGTGACCTCAGGCGCATCGTCGGTCCCCATAATGGTGATCACGATATCTTGTTGCGTGTTATCGCTTGCGGTGAGGGTGATGGTGTCGGTCACCTGATCGCCGGCATCTAAATTCTGTACTGAGCTCTGATTTAGCGTGTAAGTCCAGTTGCCGTTCACCAGTTCTAGCGAGCCATAGGTACCCGCCTCAGTGGTATCGGCAAAGGTTGGATTATCGCCGTCATCCACATCACTGATCGCAATGGTACCGGTGGCAGTGACTGGCGCATCGCCTACATCACCCTCGGTGACGGAACCAATAAACTCACCACTTACTTCAGGGGCATCGTCGGTCCCCGTAATGGTGATAACAATATCTTGCTGGGTGCCATCAGAGGCAGTCAGGGTGATGGTGTCCGTCACCTGATCGCCAGCATCTAAATCTTGCACCGCAGACTGATCGAGGGTGTAAGCCCAATTGCCGTTAACCAGCTCTAGCGACCCATAAGCACCAGTCTCAGTGGTATTGGCGAAGGTAGGTGTATCGTCACCGTCGACATCACTGATCGCAAGGGTGCCGGTGGCAGTAACAGGCGCATCACCTTCATTGCCTTCGGTGACTGAACCAACAAACTCACCGGTGACTTCTGGTGCATCGTCGGTGCCCGTAATAGTGATGACAATATCTTGCTCAGTACCATCGTTTGCGGTCAGGGTGATAGTGTCGGTGACTTGATCACCGGCATCTAAATCTTGTACCGCAGACTGATCGAGGGTGTAGGTCCAGTTTTCACCGACTAGTTCCAGCGAGCCATAAGTGCCGGTTGCTGTGGTATCCGCAAAGGTCGGATTATCGCCGTCATCAATATCGCTGATCGCAATGGTGCCGGTGGCAGTGACAGGTGCATCGCCCACGTCACCTTCGGTCACTGAGCCGGAAAAGCTACCGCTCACTTCAGGGGCATCATCCGTCCCCGTAATAGTGATAACAATATCTTGCTCTGTGCCATCAGAGGCAGTCAGAGTGATGGTATCGGTGACCAGATCACCGGCATCTAAATCTTGTACCGCAGACTGATCGAGGGTGTAGGTCCAAGCGCCATCTACTAGTTCCAGCGAGCCATAAGTCCCCGCCTCAGTGGTATCCGCAAAAGTCGGATTATCGCCGTCATCAACATCACTGATCGCGATGGTGCCCGTGGCAGTGACCGCATCGCCCACGTTGCCTTCGGTCACTGAGCCAACAAACTCACCGGTGACTTCAGGCGCATCTTCGCTACCAGTAATAGTGATAACAATAGCTTGCTCAGTGCCATCAGAGGCAGTCAGGGTAATTGTATCGGTCACCTGATCGCCAGCGTCTAAGCCTTGGATAACGCTACTGTTATTATCGAGCGTATAAATCCATGTACCATTCACCAGTGATAACTCACCATACTGACCCGACACATTGCCATCGGAAAAGCTCGGGGCATTGTTACCATCTGCATCCGAAATACTGAGAGATCCTGTCGCTTCTAAAATGCTGTCTTCGACAACATCGCCAAGGGTTTGGCCGCTAATCACAGGATCATCATTTGTACCTGTGATAGTTATCGCGATCACTTGGCTGCTGCCGTCTGATGCAGTCACAGTGAAGTTATCCGAAACCGCATCGCCCTCGCTAAGAGATTGCACAGCATCGCTATCTGCGGTGTAGGTCCAGTTGCCATTAGTGAAGACGAGCTCACCATACAGGCCGGATTGCGTGCTATCGATCCACGTTGGGCTATCGTCCGGATCGGTGATCGACAAGGTACCGGAAACCGAGTCTCTGGCTACCAAACTTCCATCAGAGCCATCGATTTCACCCTCCGAGAGCGTGCCTGAGGTATCACCTGTGATGGATGCGGGATCGTCAATACGTTCCACTGCTGAGGTGAAGGTTTCAGAGGTGCTCGTTTCGCCGTCTGAGGCAGTGATTGTAAATGTCAGCGAGGCGATATCTAGTGCATCGTTATTGATTGCATCTACGCCTGCCTGAGTGAGAACAACATTATTACCCTGCAACTCGACATAGTTTTGTCCGCCATCAGTCAACGACAGAGTGAGGGTATCGTCTTCTATATCCGTCGCCGTCACAGTGCCGACGCTATCGCCAGCCGCGACCACATCCTCGGTGACCGCCGTCGCTGAAAATTGCAGCGTGGGAGCATCGTTGACGGGATTCACGGTGACCGTGATATCGGACGGCGTTTCTGCTTGGCCATCGGAAACAATGACGGTGAGATCAAGGTCACCATTGAAATTGGGCGGTGGTGTGATAACGATATTGCCAGACGCGTCTTCGTCGATTTCGACATCTGGATTACCACTGGTGATGGAAACAATAGTGAGAGTGTCACCATCTGGATCGTTGATTTGCTGCAGTATTTGATTGGGCGTCAGCACTAATGGTTGGTCTTCATCTGTGCTGAAGGTCAACGACTCGGCGCTCGGCGCTTCATTGGTCTCTGCGGCGGGGAATACCGCGTCTGCGCTTGCCAATCTTAACGCCGTTAAAGCAAAAAGCTGTTCGTCGGTAATGCCACTTTCTGGGTCAGTGATACCTTCGGTCTGTAAGCCTGCAATGATCTCGCCAATACGGCCGTTCGCTTCAATGATTGCCATGGCCGTGATTGCAGAACCTGAAGCCGCCGCACCGGCTGCGGTGGCGGCATCTTCAATGGCATTGGGATCTTCACCGCGTTGGATGGCTTCAATGATTTCAAGTACATCCTCAGGTAAATCTTGTACCAGTGTATCGTCTTCACCTTCGCCGACAAGCAAGGCAGACAATGCAAGGTTTGCATCGACACCATTCTCAAGGCGTACAGAGGCAGGCTCGTTACCTACCGCGGTGACGAGCTCTCCCGTCGAAACCGTTTGATTGGCCTCTATCTGACGTACTTGGCCATCAGGCTGAACGGCAGCAACCGTTCCTTGTGTCTCGGTGACTTGTGTCTCTGTCGCCATGCTGTCGGCTCCTTCGGTAACTGCATTGTGCCAACGCGTTGTTTTTGAATGAGTTACATTCTTTTATCAACCTGTTAGGTGCAGTTTGGCGCATTATCGATACATATACCCTCTGTAAATATAGTTGATAGTTTGCAGATAAGTGCAACATTTGCGCGCTTGTCATAGTCGCGCATAGTAAAAAGCCCTCGTCATGACAAGGGCTGAATGGCGTTGGTTAGGTAGCGCGCGAACGTGAATGTGTCGCGGCGGAGCGCTGTTAGGTTCCGATCACGCCACCGTCGTCTTTAGTGATCATGATCACTGAAGAGCGGGGAATGGCATCACCCCCAGCAGGAAAGTGAGCGCCTGGATGTTGCACGCCCACAAACATAGTGCGTGAGTCAGGGGTAAAGGTTAGTCCCGTGATCTCACATGACGTTGGCCCGGTAAGGAAGCGGCGAATTTCTCCTGTTTGCGTGTCGGCACACAGCATTTGGTTATTGCCCATGCCAGCGAAGTCTCCCTCGTTGGAGTAATCACCGTCGGTTTGAATCCAAAGACGACCGGCACGATCAAAGCCGATACCATCCGGGCTGTTAAACATGTTGTTTTTGTTGATGTTATCGGTACCCGCCATTAACCCAGATTGCTTCTCAGGGTGGCCAGCCATCACGAAGATGTCCCACTCAAAGGTCGTCTGAGTATGATCGCCTTGGGTCGGCGCCCAGCGAATAATATGGCCATACGGGTTTTTGGTGCGTGGGTTGGCGGCATTTAATGGTTGGTTGTCTTTCACACCACGGTACTTGTTATTGGTGAGGGTGCAAAAAACATGCTTGTTGTCGGCGTGCACGGCGACCCACTCTGGGCGATCCATGGTAGTGGCACCGACTTGTGTCGCGGCTTCGCGGGCAAAAATGAGCACGCTGGCTTGGTCAGGAAAACCGTTTTCAGGGGTTAGGCCATTTTTACCAAAAGTGAGCTCTAACCACTCCCCGTGGCCTTTTAGCTTATCGTCGCTGCCAGTAAATTTCGCGACATACAAGGTGCCATTTTCGAGCAAATCGCGATTAGCGCTACCTTTACTTGGATCGTATTTTCCCTCAGAGACAAATTTGTACAGGTGCTCGCCACGTTCATCATCGCCCATATACACGACAACATGACCATCATCATTGACTGTTAGTGCGGCATTTTCGTGCTTAAAGCGGCCCAGTGCGCTGCGCTTTTTCGGGGTCGAATTGGGGTCCATAGGGTCAATTTCGACCACCCAGCCGAAGCGATGGGGCTCATTGGGGTGCTTGGCGACATCAAAGCGTTCGTCGTGTTTATACCAGTCGTACCCCCAATCGGTATCGCTGATGCCGTAGCGTTGATAGGTTTTGCCTAAGGTCACGGTTTTTTCGCTGGCGAAATAGCCATTAAAGTTTTCTTCGCAAGTGAGATAAGTGCCCCAAGGCGTTTCGCCGTTGGCACAATTATTAAAGGTGCCGAGGATCTTTTTACCCGAGGGATCAGCTGCGGTTTTAAGCAGTGAATGGCCGGCGGCTGGGCCTGTCATTGCCATCTCCGTATATGCGGTAATACGACGGTTTAAGCGACCTTGCGGGTTGATTGTCCAGCGACCATCGACTTTCTTGAGTTCAACCAAAGAGACGCCATGCGCCGCTTGTGATTTACGCGCATCATCGGCTGAGATGTTTTTACCGCCGTGCGTAAACAGAAACTCATCGTTGATGTACTCGTTATTGACGGCGAGTAAGGCGCGATCATTGGCGAGAGGGAAAAATGTCATGCCATCATTATTGTCACCAAACTGTTGTGCTTGGGCGCTGGCATCGTTTTGCTGCGAAAAGGCGGGGGCATTGGCAAAGATAGGATCGCCCCATGATACCAGTACCTCCGCTTTGTATCCTTCGGGCACAGTGACGGTGTCAGCCGTCGAGGTTGGGATGGCTTTAAAACCGAGTAATTCACTTTTACTCAAGCTGCCAGCCACAGCCTTTGCAACTGGGTTAGCGGCGAAAAAAGCTACGGTACTTGCCGCGCCTGCGCCTTGTAAAAAGCGGCGACGGCTCACGGCGGCGTCAATAAAACGGTTGAATTCGGGCTCTGCATCCAGCGGACGCTGATCAATATGCTTGCTCACGACATGACTTCCTTTCTGTTCGTTATCGTATTTATGGGTTTAGTGATAGCGAGGCTCTACGCCACCGGGCGCAAAGTTGGTCGAGAGTCTGGCGAGTCAATATTAAATCGAGGTGACTGTTGAGTGACAGTCTTGGGACACGAAAGTGGGCCGTTAACCCGATCACAGATTGGTTTGGATAAATGGCATTTAGTGACAACGTCACGTATTGGCTGTCACGAAACGATCAGTGTTGATCAAAATAGTCTTTGCGTCGGATATATTTGTCCATGTAGTGATAAGCAATCGGACGGGTTAGCCAGCTGAACAAGACGCGTAGTACTCGAATGACGGAAGGTGTGTCGGTGTAGATCTTGTTCTCATGTAGCCAAAGCAGGCGTCCGACATGCCAATACAGCATGGGAATACCAGGCAAAAATGTAATGATGTCGACATCACAACAAATACGGTAGGTTTTGGTGTGAAAAGGATAATATCGCTTAAAACGCCACATACCGGCAGCCGGCTGGCCAAAGGTGACGATGCGCTTGATTGCCTGTCCCATGGAGGGATAAAGCATTGCGGCGGCAATGACGGCCATTGCGCCTCCCGATGAGTGGCCAATAAAGGAGACCTTTTTGTTGGCTTGGAGCAGCGGCGCGAGTGCTGCCTCTAGCTTATCCAGCACTGTGTTGCCGGCCAGTGAACAGGTGTCGGCAGCTTGCGCTACATCCGCAAACTGGCTTGTGGTCATGAATTGATAGCGGCGCTTGTGCTGTTGCCACGGTAAGCTTTTTTGAGTGAGGAGATAATGAAATCCCCAGTGCACAAAACACCTAACATTGCCCATTCGTATCTGCTTAGGTCCACACGCGCAATTAACCAGCCAGTCCCACGCGGTTTGTGAGCCGCGAAATACCACCACCACGTCGTCATCATCGCGCCAGAGCACGCGAATAATGCACCGTCCCCAGCGATCATAGATATCCCTTCGTCCATTTGGGCTAAATCCATAATGGGTATGATCAAAATAGCTCGGATAGGACGCGCGGCATAAAATGGCATAACGCTCGTATTGATATCGCTTTAATCGTTTCACAGTCGCCCAATTAATTGCCTATTTGGAACGAGGTTACGCAACTAAGGTGACGAAAAAACGAAACTATCGTAACGAATGAGTGGGAGAGCGTCAGCGTGAACACACTGACGCAAGGCGCCAAGTTTAACTAGTCGTAGCTCGCGAGAAATGGCTCTAAATGGGTGTCGTAGGTCAGAGCTTGAATGGGACCTCGATGCGTGAGGATCCACTCCGCATTGGTGCAATTGCCAATACCGATAACCACTTGCACGAGTAAACGCAGGTCTTTTAGCCAACGCTGGGTTTGCTCGTGGCTCCAATCGTCACGGTAGTGAGCCATGTGATACTCCACCCACCAGTAAGCGCCTCGAATAAAGGCCTTCATGATGGATTCTGCTGCCAAGATCTGCTCCGCACTGCCCGAAAAATCAAAATCCGGAGAGATAGGATGGCCTTGTGTAAACGCGACATAGTTGCGGCAGTGCCGAAATAATGCCAATTGTAAGCCTGCCGCAGAATCATAATGGGTTAAAGGCAAAGTTGTCACTGGAAGGTGTTTGACGGACTTACGGAATAGGGCGACAGTACGTTTCCCTGGCATCAAATGCTCAATCGCGTAAAACAGGTCCAGACTAATCAGTTGGTTACTCAAGGGGCTCCTTCGCGATATCTATCCATGTTGTTGGGCACAGTCAGAAAGCTGGTCGCTTTTTCAACCAGCATCTTGAAGGACTACGAGTATACAACACCCGAGCGTGAAATGAAGTGGGAATACAGATAGATGGCGATAAACTCGTTACTCGAGTCCGTAGCTGGCTTTTAATGCATCGACATCCTCTTTGTGATCAACTAAAAACCGATTAAATTCGGCAATCACCTCGGGATACTTGATGGTTGAAAGATGACGAGTGCCCTTGCTGTGCGGCAGAGTATCGTCAAACCGTACCGAGCCTTTTTGAAACCCCATCTGCTCGAGGTAAAATTGTGCAACGGCAACGTTTGCGTACCCGCCATCAACGCGACCGCTCACTACTTTCATCAACAGTGAGTCGTATTTGTAACATTCATCGACCTGAATTTGACCGGCGCTGATCCGAGATTGGTAGGGATAAGGCGTAAACCCTGCCACAACACCTAGGTATTTAAGTTGGTTAAGAGACTGCCCATAGTTGTCATCAATCACCATGACGCCATCAATATAGTTGACGACAGGCTCGCTGTAGAAAATTTTCGACTTACGCTTGATTTCTGGGCTCCACTTTGGGCTATCGGGATATTTAAAATCGACGGCCCCGTCGACAAAACGATGATACAAGCGCTTTAAAGGAAGAGGCTTGTAGATAAAACGGTAATTCTGGGTTTTGGCAAACATATCGAGCAATTCCCGATTGAAGCCAGAGTAATTACGGTTTGCATAGGAAGAGTACGGATAATACTGCGAGAAGTTTTGCACGCCAATCACGTAGGTGGGATTCGCGTGTACAGGAAGTGTAGCGAGTATTGTCAGTAGTAAACACCATTGCCATTTCATTCTTACGTCACCGACTTGTTGCACTATCACTATTGTAGACCTTGGCTCCAGAAGTGTCTGTGGATGGCATCGTATTCGCGTGTATATCAAATTGTTAAATCCGATCAGCATCATCTTTCATTGCCTTAACAATCGATATGTCGCCACCCAATGTAGATACCATTGCTGTTGTTTAATGCGATCTCAGCTCCTTTCCTCATTCTGAAAGTCTTTCTTGTCATCCTGTTATTTAACTACAGGTTAGCCCTGTTGGCGATCAATGTGTGTTATTCCTCTCGCTAACCCGCGTTTTATCTGAGTGTTATGCGTAATGTGTCACCGAACAATGATCGTCTAGAAACGGGCTCGGAGGCTGTTTTTGATCACCTAACTGACTGATCTGTCCTTAATGCTATAACTTTCAATTACTTCCAAATCGTCCACCAAGATCTGTCGAAAAAACATTCGGTTACTGGTCACATTTTATGCAAATAAAGTTGAATGAACATTCGGTATGTTTTATTTTTTCAACTAGTCTTTCATTTTTTGATCAAATAACGATGAATAAGAACGAAATTGCTTCTCAGGCGATGCGGCAAAGAATTCTCTCGACGACTTTAGAAATTGTTGGAAATGAGGGGCTTGCAGCATTAACTGCAACAAAGTTAGGTAAGAAGGCGGGGATCAGCAAAGGGGCGCTTTATCATCATTTTGATAATCTAGATGCGGTAAAACACGCTGCGGTAGATGAGTTGATTTCAATGTTTCTCGCGGTGGCAGAGCCCGCGAATTTTGATGATTTTGAGAGCTATCTAGAAGTGACGGGTGATACCTTGTATCTCACCATGAAATGCGAACCTTATGCGATGAAAGCCATGTACAGTTTCACCGCGCAAGCGTTATTTGACGATCAGTTCAGAGCGTCAATACAGCGTTTTTCTCAGCATGGACTCGCAGAGTACACTCGGGCGATAGATTACTTCTATCAAGGCAAAATTCCTCAGCACCAAATTGATACTGCAATCCGTGTTGTCGATGCCTTTTTTCTAGGGGTTGGCTTGCAAAGCTATTTATTGCAGGGGGAAGATAAGTTCCGGCAAAACTGGGCGTTGTTCTCTCAAATGCTGCTCAAGCAACTTGGTGAGAAATAAGGCGCCTTTGCAAAGGCGCCTTGAGTGAACGGCTTAAACGAGCTCAGCATTGTGATAAACGTTTTGTACGTCATCACAGTCGTTTAGCATATCGAGGAACTTTTCAAAACGTTCAACGTCATCGCCACTGACTTCTGTATTGGTCTGAGGAACAAAGGTAATCTCTTCCAAGTCCAGAGGCGTATCACCAAGGTGATCGCTGAGTGCGTTTTTCACTTTGAAAAACTCTGTATGCGGCGCAAATACGGTGATCACACCATCTTCTGCTTCAATATCGGTCACGTCGACATCTGCCATTACTAGCGCTTCGAGAACGCCTTCTTCATCGTCGCCCGCAAACTGAAATACCGCTTGATGCTCAAACATGTGTGACACGGCGCCCGGTGAGCCAATCTTGGCATCATTCTTCACAAAGCATTGGCGCACGTCCATATAGGTACGATTGTTGTTATCAGTAAGACAGTCGACGATAACGGCACAATTGCCAGGACCAAATCCTTCGTAGCGAGCTACTTCATAGTTTTCGCCGCCACCACCATTGGCTTTATCAATGGCTTTATCGATCACATGGCCAGGTACTTGGTCTTTTTTCGCTTTTTCAATCAAACGGCGCAGTGAAAGGTTGCTATCTGGATCACTACCGCCATTTTTGGCGCACACGTAAATCTCTTTACCGTACTTTGAATACACTTTGATTTTTGCGCCCTGGGTTTTGGCCATCGACGCTTTACGAACTTCAAAACTACGTCCCATTCGGAATCTCTCTTGTTACGCTTACGCAGAAATGCGGTGATTCTATCAAGATAGCCATTCTATGTGCTAGCGAATGTTGAGAGTTTGCGCGAGGTCAGGCGATTGTTTGGGAGAAGAGAGGTACTCGGCACATAAGGTGCCGAGCGTGAGCGTTAGGCAAGTTTGCCTTGACAATGAAATCTACTGGTGTGGCCTTTGAGTACTTGAGAAAGGGCACTCAAGTCTTGCGTCGCTTGCGTGATTTGGTCCATGGCTTGACGGTTTTCACCGGTCATGGTGTTAATTTCCTCGAGGTTTTGGTTGATCTCCGTCGCGACCAAGGATTGCTCTTCAGAGGCACTTGCCATCTGCAGTGACATATCCGCGATCTCTTCGACGGCCATCACTGCTTGTTTTAGCGATGCAATGCTGGACTCTGCCCGTTCTGAGACATTGCCCGCAGCATCAGCACTGTCGACCATTGCTTGCGTTGTATCGCTGGAATCGCGTTGCAAGTTTTCAATCAATTGGGCAATTTCACCCGTCGCGTCTTGTGTGCTTTGCGCGAGGGTTCTCACTTCGTCGGCAACCACAGCAAATCCGCGTCCTTGCTCACCCGCGCGAGCCGCTTCAATGGCCGCATTAAGCGCGAGTAGATTCGTTTGATCGGCAATTTGTCCAATGGTTTGTAAAATGCCTGAGATGTCTTCTGCACTGCGGACTAAAGAGTCAGACTTGGTGCGCGCACTTTGTAATCGCGCGACTAAGTCACGCATAGAGTCGACGGCGAGTGAGACTTGACTGTCACCATCGTGGATCATCTCACGAGCTTTTTCTGCGGCATCGGCCGTGGAAGAGGTGCTTGATGAGATTTGATTGGCGGTCGCGGTCATCTGCTCCATTGCTGCCGCAACCTGTTCTGTGCGTGCATTTTGCGCTTCAAAGTTGGTCAAGGTTTCAACGGTTGACGCTGACAGTTGTTCTGCCGCTGCGGCTTGTTGGCTGGTAGCACCGATAATGTCACACACCATGGCGGTGAGATTTTTAGTCATTTCTCGCATTGAGCGATAAACCCCAGTCGCGTTCGGATCTTGATTAAAGGAGACGGTGAGATCGCCATCGGCAATGGTTTGCACGATTTTTTCCATTTCTTCAGGCTCCCCGCCAATCGGGCGGGTAATTTTGCGAGCAAAGATAATGGCAGTCGCAACGATACCCATCACGGCAATCACAAAAATGACTGCGACAGAAAGTTCGAGAGCGTTTAACGCAGCAAAGGCTTCTTTAACGTCCATTTCTGCAATGATCGCCCAGGTTAGCCCTCCAGCGGTCACCGGCGCATAGGCGGATAAAACAGGATTACCGTTATAATCGCTAATGATATCAATGCCTTTTTCGCCGTTAATCGCGCGCTGGACGGCTTGAGTATTGACTGCCCCTTCAGCGGGGTTCATAAACGAAGCGAACACGGTGCGGTGTTGTGGGTCTAGAAATGAGTTGGAGCGCATTAAGCCGTCGCTGCCCACCAGGTAGGTCTCACCGGTTTGGCCTAAGCCATCACGCTCGGTCATGATTTCGCTCAATCGATCAATGGGGAATTGGTACGCTAACACACCCAGTAACTGATTATTACGGTAGACAGGCGAGGCCATAAATCCTGCGGGTGCATTGGCGGATGCGGAGTAGGGCGAGAAATCGATAATCACGGCATCGCCATCGGCTAGCTGACGGCCTTGTTTAAATGCCTCAGCAAGCCCTGAGCGTTGAAAAGGCCCAGTAAGTAGCGAAGTACCAAAGTCGACCTCTTTTGACACGGAGTAAACCACCGTGCCTCGCTGCGCTTCAATTAAGAAAATATCGTAATAGCCAAATTTCGCTTGGACGTCTCTTAAAAAGGGGTGGATAGCTTGATGAGCGCGATCGTAAGCGGGCAATTGGCGACTGGTTTGGTAATTCCCTTTTTCGCCGACGGGACTGGGATTATTCACCAAATACGCGTTTTGCAGAGCAATAGTTTGTGGAGAAAGCTGTGCGACGAGCTCCTGTGCACTCGGTAAGCCAGTGTTGCCAGTCGCTTGTAACTTACTGGTTAGGTTCTGCTGATAATAGCCGACTAACGACGATGACGCGGCGTTTTCTGGGCGGGCTAAATTGGTAAAGGCCTGAGTCATGGAAGCCATGGCATCAGCGATAGAAGGGATTTCCGCAGTGGTAATGATCTGCCCTTCTGCGGTTTTAAAATAACGCTCCACCGCGGACTTTTTCACCTCTCGCAGTGCTTCTAACTGGTTAAACGTTTGGGTCTCGAGCGAGGAAGATGCCGTATTAAGCGACAGCAATGTGATCACCAACGCAGGCACGATGCCCACGCCAAGCAAGCTGACGAGCATTCTATGTTTGAGCTTCATGGCCTTTCACCTCAATGATTAATTAGCCGACTGGATAGATAAACCGAATTGGTTGCTTTTTAATCAATGGTAGTTAGTGATTGGCAGGGGTGTCGTAAAAAATGGGCGTTTGTTGTATTATTTTTTGTTCGTAGTGTGAGAAAGGCCAATAAATAGAAGTGATTTGCCCCGCAATTTACGGGGCAAAACGCCTTTACTCCTGACTCAGGTGATTGGCATACAGTTTTGGGCGACGATGTTTGAGGTTGGTGACTGAACCTCGTTCGTGCAGCATTTTTAGTTTGTCTAAATCGACATCCGCAAAGATCATCATCTCTGTATTGGCATTCGCCTCGGCGAGTGTGGCATCGTGGGGGAAATAGACATCAGACGGTGAGAATACCGCTGACTCGGCATACTGAATGTCGACGTTATCCACTCTAGGGAGGTTGCCTACGCTGCCTCCAATGGCGACATAGCATTCGTTTTCAATCGCGCGCGCTTGAGCGCAGAGACGAACGCGTAGATAGCCGTTTTTGGTGTCGGTCCAGAAGGGAACAAAGAGGATTTGCACTTCTTGCTCTGCGAGGATGCGTCCCAGTTCAGGGAATTCGACATCATAACAGATGAGGATCCCCACACGCCCGGCATCGGTTTCAATGACTTTGACGGTTTCGCCGCCATCAATCACCCAGTCTCGCTGTTCATGCGGCGTGATATGTATTTTGTATTGCTCATCGATGCTGCCGTCTCGATGCATCAGGTATGACACGTTGTACAACTTTTCATCTTCTAATACAGGCATACTGCCTGCAATGATATTGATGTTGTAAGTAACGGCGAGTTGAGAGAAGCGTTGTTTAATTGTCTGTGTGAATTCACTTAAAAAACGGATTGCTTCTACAGAGCCTTTTTCTGGGGCAAGCCCCATCAAAGGCGCACAGAAAAACTCAGGGAATAGGGCAAAGTCCGATTGATAATTCGATAGCGATGAGACAAAAAACTCCGCTTGATTGAGCAGGTCATCGACGGAGAGTACATGACGCATTTGCCATTGAACCACCCCAATACGAACAATAGTCTTCTCTATATCGTGGACGGATGAGGCATCTTCTTCATAAAAGAAATTATCCCACTCTAATAGGGTGGCATAGCCTGCGGATTTACCATCCTCTGGAAGGTATCGGTTCATCAAACGTTTCACATCAAAATCATTTGACAGCTGAAACGACAAAATCGGATCGTGGATTTCTTTACGACGTACTTTATTGATGTATTCGGTGACGGTCAGATCATTATGCTTGTGATAACCAGGGATCCGCCCACCGGCAAGAATGGCTTTGAGGTTAAGCGCTTGGCAGAGATCTTTACGTGCTTCGTAAAGCCGACGCCCCAAGCGGTGACCACGATAATCAGGGTGGACAAAAACATCGAGGCCGTAGAGCGCATCCCCTTTGGCATCATGAAATACCACCCCATCATCGGTGATGATATCCGCGTAAGTATGAGGAAGAGAAAAACGGTTATAAGCCACTTTTAGCGTGAGTGCCGCGGCGACAATCTTACCATTGTCTTCAATACAGATTTGTCCATCCGGAAACGCGGTCACCAATTGCATGATAGTGCTTTTGGGCCATGCGCCGCCAACATCGGGAAAAACGAGATCCATCAGTTCTGCAAGTGGCTGGTAATCACCTACCTCTATCACACGCAAGTTCAGCAGCGTGTCGGCATTTTCGTCCATTACATGATCTCCTTAGGATGTCTGACTCCCCATTATGTCAAAGATTGTCGTGTGAGATAACGTTTAGGGAGATCTGTGTTCGACTCTTCGCAAGGCATTGGGGCTGTGACTCGCATGGGCGCAACACTTGAGGGTGCCGCGTGATGCTCGGTGAGTGCAAATTCAATTCGATTCCGGCCCCGTGCTTTTGCCTCATAAAGCGCGCCATCGGCACATTCGAATAGCTGATTGATTGTTAAAGGCTGATGTCGGCGATGGATGGCGACACCGATACTGACAGTAAAGCGAATGATATGTCCTTGTTCTGTCCTGACTTGGCAGGCTTCAATTTGTCGGCGAAGCTGCAATGCGATCTGCTGTACGCGTTTGACTGAATCACCATTCAATAACAGGATAAATTCTTCTCCGCCTGTTCTCGCACACAAGGCGCTTTCTTGTTGCGCGATGTGCTGTAAATGTTGGCTAAAGGCGATCAGGACTTGGTCACCGGCGAGATGGCCATATACGTCGTTAATACTTTTAAAGTTATCCAAGTCAGCTAATAACAAGGCGTGAGCGGTATCGTCTTCAAGACGTTGGGTAGTTTGGGTCACAAAGGCACGGCGATTGGGAAGTTGAGTGAGCGTGTCTTGCATAGCAAGTTGGCACAAGGTGTATTCGAGGCGCTCGAAGCAAAGATAAATAAAGGTCACAAATTTGACGAACTCGGCCATCAAAATCATGTAATAGATGAATATATAGCGATGGGATAAAGTGGTTTCGTTGAACGGAATATCAAATGCAAACTGGATGCGCAGGCCATATAGAATCAGTAGGATAGAAACGATACTGGTATACAAACGATAGCCAGTGCGTGTGCGATAGTGGCTTTTGAGCAGTATACGAAGCACCATCAGGTGCATAACCGCATAGAATAGGCAATAAAAACTGATGCGTATCGCAAGGGGCGCATCATTGACAAGGAGTAATGAGTATATCCCGACAGCCATTGTGAACAGCAACCCGCCGACACGCCACCTAGGTGGCTGTTTTTCGAGTGACTGGGTTCCCCACCAGATGAAAACTTGGGCACTCATTGCCGCAGTGGTACCGAGCCAAACAAGCCCTGATATCTCTGTGCTATTGCCGAGGTTATATACGGACGTGCCTGCGGAGATCAACAAGCACGCTACGCCCCAAAGCTTAATATCTCTGTGTTGATTAAACTGCCAACCAATCAATAAAACAGCGACCGTTAGCAACCAAAATATACTGATGCAGGCTAGTGTTAGCGTGGGTAAATGAAGGTCAAACACGTACTCGAATCCATCCGATACAACAGCCTAAACTCGTGATGCTAGGCAAGGAAAGCCCGCACGTTGAAGGCGAGCTTACGTACAATATACCAGACAATGAGGGAAAGTTTTATGGCACCACGAGGGTTCGGTGGTTTTTTATTCAATGTCTTTTCGACAAACCACTAAATACTATTCTGTTGTAAAAATAGCCAAATAGCGAGAGTCGCAAAAATGATTGCCATCATTTTATGCTGGTATTGCTGAACGCTAGGACGTGTGAATAAAGCGGTACCTAGACGGCCAACTATCACGACAAGTAAGACATTGAATACCAACCCGAGAATATTGAGCAATAGGCCCAGACTCAATAACTGCATACCTGAGGATGCTTGGATTTGTTGCGAGATGAACTGAGGTAAAAACAGAACAAAAAAGAGTAGAGCCTTGGGGTTGAGTAAGTTCGTCATGACCGCACGTTTGTATAGGTGTCTGCCCATCTTTTGACGATGCGCAAGCGTCTCACTATCCGCTGGCGAAGCTCGCCATGTGTCTATGCTCATTTTAAGTAGATAAGCAGCGCCTACGTACTTTAAAACAGTGAGCGCCATAGGCGACATTGCAATCATCGCCGACACGCCAGTAGCAGCCAAGAGGGTCAGAATCAATCCGGATGTCGCATTCCCTAAACTTGCTGCAAACCCGACTCGCTTTCCATAACTAAGACTTGCACTAATGATCAGTAGCATGTCTGGACCGGGGATAAGAAGTAGTGCCACAACGGCCGTTAAATAAACAGGGAGCAAGGTTGGATCAATCATAGAATGCGCGTATCACTGACAAAATAAAACGCGGCATTTTACCCGGTTAAGCAAAAGGATCAACGGAACTTATCTATTGTGATAATCATTAGTACTAAGCTTAGTGTAAACAGGAGTGGAAAATTAATTTGATAAGAATAAAAAACGCCTCTCGAAAGAGGCGTTTAATGGTAGAAAAATTGACTGAGCAATTAATCTCTTAGCGCTGCGGTTACGCGGCTTTGATGGTCGGCTTTGGGGCCGGCTTTTCAATAAAGCATGCGTGTAGTGCGCAAATTGCCGCATGATAGAATTTATCCAACACCACGTACTGTACATCCACGTCACGCATAGAGGAGTGCGCAGCTTTTGGATTAATCTCTGCGTCCAGCAGTGCAAGCATACCTCGGCTCATGGTCTGGTTGGAATCAATACGGCTACCAATAACCGAAATTAACGCAACCATCTCGCCGGTGATCTTCGCTTTAGGATACAGCTTCTCAACGCGATTAATCACTTTGTCTTGGCTAGCGGTCTTACCATCCAAATAGTAAGTGATTGAGTTGGCGTTCATCTCTTTACTGATTAGCTGAACGTTCTCCTCACGAATGATTTCCATCACGTCATAGCTGACGCGGTCGACATGGCCAACCATTGATTGATCAAAGATATGCAGTGCTAGCACTTTATCACGACCTGCAATGATCTCGATTTCATTGTCTTTCGGGCGATATTTGTGGGAAATCACCGTACCTGGATGATCGGGTTCGAAGGTATTTTTCACCACCAGTTCGATGCCAACTGCACGCATTCCCGATGCGGCATTAGGGTGAATCGCTTCCATCCCCAAGTTGGCAAGCTGATCAGCCACGTCGTAGTTGCTCAAGCCCATCGGCTGGACGCGTTCTGGACCGACGATACGCGGGTCAGCACTGCTTAAATGATACTCTTTGTGGATCACCGCGCTGCTTGCTTTGGTCAATACCGCAATACGACTGAACGTCATTTCGCTATAGCCGCGATCGTATGTTTTCATCAAACCTTCATCGCAGTATACGTAGCCGGTAACGATGGGCAGCTCATTGCTGAGATCGATATCTTCCATAGCACGCGCAATCACGGTGTTTAAATCACCTTGTGCTTCGTCGGGGTTGTCCCAGCCAGAAAGGTCAACAAACCGTGAGTTAATTCCCACGCTCTCAAGCAAAAGAGAAGAGTTGTGCGCACTGTGAGCTTCACCAATTGACGAGAGGAACTCGCGCACTTGGGGCAAATAGCTTTCTAGAGAAAACTGCCCATAGTTACAGGTTTCGAGAATACCTTCGATGCAGCTGTGCGCTTTCTCCATACGCTGACGAATGAAGTTGTCTGCACGCTCGCGGTAAACGGGGTCAGGGAACATGTTGCTGTTAATAAGCAGCATACGTTGTTCCAGCTCTTCCATAGCATCGCGCCACTTCGGGTTATTGGCGGCGAGTAGGCGATAGATACCCGGCTTGCCAGAACGCTTACACTCCAGCAGTGCATCCGTGATGCCAGCATAAGCAGAAACCACAAAAATTCGGTTATAAGGGTTAGACGGGTACAAAAAGATATTATCCATGACAGCGTCGAACGCTGACATTGATGTACCGCCGATCTTTTCAACGGTATGATTCATGTGAGCTCCTTGTGGGCTTTTATGAATTGAAGTCGTCGATTGGGTTTACAGGGGCAGCATCCCGCTGCCCCAAGACGGTTAATCGACCAGAGGGTAAACACCGTTTTCGTCATGTGTCTCTTGCCCAGTAATCGGTGGGTTAAAGACACAGGCCATGACCATATCAACACCTTTATTTGCGCGAAGCTGGTGCTCGTCATGTTTGTCAAGAATGTACAGTGTGCCAGGTTTGATTGGATACACTTTACCGTCGTCGGTCGTTTCAATCTCACCTTCACCTGACATGCAATACACAGACTCTAAGTGATTCTGGTAATGGATATGCGTGTCAGTATTGGCGTAAATGGTGGTAATGTGGAACGAAAAGCCCATGTTGTCATCGCGCAACAACATACGGACACTTTCCCAATTTTCAGCCACTACGCGGCGTTCACTGTTTTGGCATTCTTCTAATGTGCGAACAATCATGTCAATCCTTTATACGTCTGTTTGTTAATGGGTGAGCGCTTTGAATTAAGACGCTTTTTTCAATTTGTCTTTTTTGTATTGCTCAACCGACTTAACAAAAATCTGCAGGCCTTTCTCCATTTCAGCTTCGCTGACTGTCAATGGGGAGAAGAATTTGATCACTTCATCATCAGGGCCAGCTGTTTCGATGATCATACCGTGCTCAAAACAAAGGCTTGTGATGGCATCAGAGATATCACCATTTTTACATGCGATACCCTGCATCAGGCCACGACCTTTGATGGTGTCGAACAGGTCACCATTTTTCGCTAAGACGTCTTTCAACACTTTATTGAGTTGATCAGCACGCGCTTGGATATGAGTTTGGAACTGATCATCTAGCCAGTAAGTTTCAATCGCTTCTGCAGCTGTCACAAATGCATGGCTGTTACCACGGAATGTACCGTTATGTTCGCCAGGTGCCCATTGATCCAGCTCAGGTTTCAGCAGAACCAGTGCCATTGGTAGGCCATAACCACCAATCGACTTCGACAAGGTCACGATATCTGGGTTGATACCTGATGGCTCAAAGCTAAAGAAAGTACCAGTACGACCACAGCCAGCTTGAATATCATCGACGATCATCAAGATGCCATGTTCTTTACAGATGCTTTCTAGGCGTTGCAGCCATTCATTGGAAGCTGCATTGAGACCACCTTCACCTTGAACGACTTCAAGCAAGACTGCGGCGGGTTTATCTCCACCTGTTAGACCGCTTGAGGCATCGTTTAGCATGGTTTCGAACAGTGTGAGACCGTCAACATCGGCATAGCCGTCATACGGAATACGTGTTACCGCGTTATTCACTGGCATACCGCCACCACCGCGATGGTGATGATTACCGGTCACAGCGAGTGCGCCATAGGTACAGCCGTGGAAGCCGTTCGTAAATGAAACGATGTTCGGACGACCTGTCACTTTTCGTGCCAGCTTCATCGCCGCTTCAACAGCGTTTGTACCGGTTGGACCGGTGAACTGGAGTTTGTAGTCCAAGTTACGTGGTGCCAAGATGTGCTCTTTAAATACCTCGAGAAAGCGTGCTTTTGCACCGGTGTGCATATCCAAGCCGTGGGTAATGCCATCTTTCTCGATGTACTCAATCAGCGCTTTTTTTAGCGTCGGGTTGTTGTGTCCATAGTTAAGCGAACCGGCGCCAGCAAGAAAATCGAGGTAGCGCTTGCCGTCAACGCCCGTGATCCAACAGCCCTTCGCGCTTTCAAACACGACGGGGAAGTTGTTAGCGTAACATTGAACATTTGACTCCTGCGATTTAAAGATATCCATAACTCATCCTGTTATTTTTTGAGTGGAATTCGGAAAAGGTATTCGGTGTCATGTTCACCGTTAAAGTGCTCTTGTTCATCAAGGAACACTGAGCGCTGACCACCTGTACCGTAGAGGCGGTCTACCTTTTTGAACAGCGCCCAAGAACCAGCGTTGTCTTCAGTGATTGTGGTTTCAATGAATCGGATGTCTTGTGACACTTTGCGCGCTAGTAACGCTTCGACCATTGATAGGGCAAGCCCTTCTCCACGTGCTTTGGGCGATACGGCTACCTGCCACACAAAAAATGTGTCTGGTTGCTCTGGACGAATGTAGCCAGAGACGAAGCCGTGAATGTCGCCGTCACGCTCTGCCACAACACAGGTCTCTTTGAAGTGCGTTGCCTGTAAGAAGTTGCAGTAGGCGGAGTTCACATCCAACGGAGGGCACTGAGTGATTAATCGATAGATGTCGCCACCATCACGAATTGATGGCTTACGAAACACAAACCGCGTGCTCGGTTTTATCTGTTTACGGTCAAGGACTTCGTTTTCAAGAACTGCCGTATCTGTCGTTTTTGATCGCCACATAATTGTTTTGTGCTCTAACGAATTCGTTATACATAATAGGCGATGGATTTTGTTTATCAACCCCGGGTTGCGCTAATCGGTTTGTCACTACAGTTTAAATATATGATATTTATGAGATTTTTTAATGTTAAATTTTTTATTAATCACAATGCTTTGATGCGTAACATTTACTGGCCTAAATGTATTGACGATTCTCAATCTGGTGTGACTCATGCCACAAAGATGGGAGGAGCGGCTTGGACTTCGTCTCAGTTGGAGTTGAGTGAGGTGAAAGGGTTGGCTATTAAAAATAGACACAAAATAGATTTTAATAGACAAAAAGCCTAGTCACCTTTGCTGCTTGTGAATCTAATAGGGTGACTAGGCGGATTGAGGCGACTGGCTAAGGAATTCGCGATATTGTCTGTCTTCTTTGACGACGTGGTGTACCCACCAGTAACGCAAAAACTTGAAAAAGACTGAAGGGTACAGTTCAGGATCCGCCTGGCATTGCAGTAACACATAATGTGCTTGCCGTGATAAACGTTCATGGATGGCTGCATGTTGTTTGTATTTGGGGTAGGCGAGATCGTGAAGAATGTCTTCTTCTAGCTGGAAGTGGGACACAATGTAGTCTCGAAACCGCTGGGCGAGATCATCAAAATCTCCTTTTTCACCATCGGCATGATGGTACGCGATAGCCTCATAGGTGTCATTGATGATAGCCAGTAATTGCTTGTTGCTGGCATCGAGTTCTGAGTGCCCCACAGAGTATTTGTCCTGCCAACGAATAAACTTTCTGTCTTTGCTCTTTGCTGTCGCTTGTTCAGGCGTAACAGGGGGTGCTGTTGTATCAATTGTCGGGCTTGTGTCCGAAATGTTTTCGATTTTCTCCTGCTCTTCTTCAGTGAAGACAATGGCCCCATTGTGCTCAAAATCGGTCGATTTAGCTGGATCGGCCTGATACATCTCAAAGTAGTATTTTGGTGGCTTTTTGGATTTGGTATCTTTGGCTAGCTGTTGAACGCGATTTTCGAGGTCTTGTTTTCTAACTGGCTTGACCATGAATGCGTCAACATCATAGCGGATGCATTCGCTTATCACTGATTGGGAGGCATTTGCGGTGAGAATGATGATCGGGACATCGTGCTGTAGGTGGTAGCGACCACTACGGATAAGCCTAAGCATCTCCAAGCCATCGATAGGCTCCATCTGTAGGTCAGTGATAATTAAGCTAGGTTGTTCGTGAAAGGCCCTTGATATAGCTTCAGCACCATCGGCCGCCGTGATAACGGATTTGATCCCTAGCGCTTGTGCCATCAAACTTATGGTATCTCGAATCATCTCATGATCATCTACCACTAAACACCGAGATAGCATACTCCCTCCTGCCAAAGCGCTAACTGTTTTAAAAGCATAGTAAATGGCGAGTTTTGCTGCTGAGTGATTTGTAGAATTTTTTATACGTTTTTGCGGGGAGTGAGAGATTACGCATACAAAAAAAGGCGCCTAAAAGGCGCCTTTTCTTCTTAAATCTGGTTTAGCTTACAGGCGAGTTACGTTCGCTGCCTGTGGGCCTTTTTGACCTTGCTCGATATCGAACTCAACCTGTTGGCCTTCTGCTAGAGTGCGGAAGCCTTCACCAACGATGGCGCGGAAGTGAACGAATACGTCTGGACCGTTCTCTTGCTGGATAAAACCGAAACCTTTTTCTTCGTTAAACCACTTAACGGTACCATTAGCTTTAGACATGATGTCTCCTGAATATATTAACTAGGTGTAGCAGTGACGCGAGTGCCATTAATCGTTCTATGGGCAAATGTAGCGAATATCTTCAGGACAACTAACTTTCCAGCCAAACGGTAGGGTGTTTCGATGTTTCTATATTCAATTGCTGCATAAATTTCCGATTAGCGAAGCCGCTTAACAGCTCCAAGAGGACTACGCGTAATTTGCGCGTCAGTTTACTGTTGGCTGTGACGATAGTCGCCTTTCAGCTTTCAGTAACGTCAACCAACACGGTTGAACATTAGCGAGAATACACGCAAAAGAATGTGAGGTAAATCTCTTTTCGCACTTTATATCCGGTTTATTTTGAGTGAATGATTGAAAGTGAGATCAAGCGCCGAGATTTTTGTCAGAATTAAGCAAATCAATGGCGAAAATCGCGTCCTGTATTGGGACGGATGTCAAAGATGCTATCGGGCGCTGTCTTTTTTCATCGACATTGACGTACTCTTAATGCTTTCTACGAGTAGCAGCGTGTTGCTGTTTGTCGATCCTCTACTGATAGGAACTCCAATGAACGAAATGGTCTCTCTTACTAGCGCGTTTAGCGTTTGGATTGTACTCGCAATCCTAGTGATTGTTTTCTTGCGTGGCTCGGTAAAGTTTGTTCCGCAAAACACCGCCTATGTGATTGAGCGTTTTGGTAAATATTACAAAACGATGGAAGCGGGTTTGAACTTTATTGTGCCTTTTATCGACCGTCTAGCCTATGAACGTACGCTAAAAGAGCAAGCGTTCGATGTGCCGAGTCAGTCGGCCATTACCCGAGACAACATCTCTCTAGTCGTAGATGGCGTGCTTTATATCAAAGTGCTGGATCCTTACAAAGCTTGCTACGGTGTCGATGACTATATCTACTCCGTGACCCAACTGGCGCAAACCACAATGCGTAGTGAAGTGGGTAAGATGGAACTAGATAAGACCTTCGAAGAGCGTGAAAGCCTTAATACGGCAATCGTCTCGGCGATTAACGAAGCCGCTCAGCCTTGGGGCGTACAAGTCCTTCGCTATGAAATTAAAGATATTGATCCGCCGCGTTCCGTATTGGATGCGATGGAGCGTCAAATGAAAGCCGAACGTGAAAAACGTGCGGTGATCCTTGAGTCAGAAGGGGCACGTCAGTCGGATATCAACGTTGCAGAAGGGCAAAAACAAGCACGGGTACTTGCTGCAGAAGCGGAAAAGTCTGAGCAGATCTTGAAAGCGGAAGGGGAAGCGAAAGCGATTATCGCGGTCGCGGAAGCACAAGCTGAAGCGCTTGAAATTGTCGGTTCACGAGCGATCACGGAAGAGGGCCAGAAAGCCATCCAATTAGACTTGGCAGAAAAAGCCATCAGTGCCAAAGAAGCGATCGCGAAAGAGTCTTCTGTCGTATTGCTTCCTGAGTCGGGGACCGGTGCAGCGAGTACGGTTGCTGAAGCGATGACCATCATTCAAACACTGAACAAAGTGAAAGGCTAATATGCACAACTGGTTTACCACCCATCTAGCTGAGATGACGATGGTTATCGGGCTGTTACTGCTCGTAGTCGAAGTGTGGTTGCTTGGCTTATCAACCATCGTATTGCTGGCAACAGGGGTTGCTGCGGTGCTGGCGGGTCTTTTGGCGATGCTCGGCGTGCTGCCGGAAACTGTGACCGTGATGTTTAGCGCAACCGGGATTGGCGCTGGATTGTTAACCGCCGCGCTGTGGCAGCCGCTAAAGCGGCTGCAACGTGGTGCACGCAGCCCTGATAACAAGCACAGTGACTTTATTGGTTTGACGCTGACATTGACTGAGCCGTTAACGTCGGCACATCCAGCGACAATTAAGTATTCGGGTGTGGCGTGGCAGTTAGTGCTTAGTGGCAGCTGTAATGATGCTAGCTTGCAAGCAGGCGACAAAGTGCGAGTGGTCGGTGTTGATGTCGGTCGCTTTACGGTCGAGCCAGTCGGCGAAGCGGAGTCGAGCCACTAGGCGTTGTTTGCCATTCTGGTTTAATTGAGCCAAATAAAAAGCTCGGGCACCATGTCCCGAGCTTTTTTGCGTTATACGCGCTATGCCTAGCTAACCGAGTGCCTCGATAAGTGGAGGCGCTGTATTTAGGCTTTTTTCAGCTGTTTTTTCAGCTTTTTCAATTTGCTTTCTTGTTTAGCAACTTTTGCTTTGGTCTTTTTGATCGATTTTTTCAGATCTTTCTTTGATGCTTTAGCCATCGGTTTTCTCCTTTCGTTGTCATTGCCGGTGTTTTCGCCACCGCAATACGGCTTCAATGCCGTGGACAGGTGCCGGCAAGTTGCACCTAAAACTGTGATTATGAGCTCTTTTTTTCTTCGTGTTCTTTTAAAAATTGTTTGATAAATCGACGGATCTCTCTAGCAGCTGACGTGTCGAGATCCTCGCATTTTGACAAGAAGGCATCGCGTTGCTCACTATTAATACGAATGAGTAACTGACTGTCTTTTTTGCTTTTTTCTTTTTTTGTCATCTGCATTTGCCTATCGTTTGGATATACAATGTATATACACTTTCTACGCTTTTCCACCTGGCGTGCTTAATTTGTGATCTGTTTAGTGATCTAAATAGTTATTTTCATACAACTCGACATTGTAGCCGCGGGGTTTCGTCATCCATGCCATAAATAATAAGGAGACGTGCGATTGAACCTATTTAAATAGATGGCTAAATGGCTTTACTGCTAAAGAAATAATGCTTAGGGTAAGGTATCTATGGAGCAAATATTTGGGTAAGGAATTATGGAAAAAAAATACCTGAGCACGCAATTGATTCACGCGGGGCGCGACAAACGTTATACCCAACAAGGTGTGAACCCTGTGATCCAGCGTGCTTCCTCCATCGTTTTTGACACGCTCGCCGACAAAAAACATGCAATTGCGCATCGACACCAGCACACCTTGTTTTACGGCCGCCGTGGCACCCAGACGCATTTTGCCCTGCAAGATGCGATGACAGAGCTCGAACAAGGTGAAGGATGTGCGTTGTTTCCGTGTGGCGCTGCCGCCATTGCCAACAGTATCTTGGCATTTGTGAAAACGGGCGACCATATTCTGGTGACAGGCTCGGCTTACGAGCCCACACAAGACTTTTGCCAAACTATCCTTGCCGATATGCAGATTGAGACTGAGTTTTTCGATCCGCTTGAAGGGGTCCAAATCGCTGAGCGTATTCGGCCTAATACCCGGATTGTGTTTCTCGAGTCGCCTGGGTCGTACACCATGGAAGTCCATGATACGCCAGCCATGGTGCAAGCGATTCGCGCCAAAGCGCCAGAGGCAATCATTATGATGGATAACACCTGGGCTGCTGGCGTTTTATATCAGCCTTTAACACATGGGGTCGATATTTCGATTCAATCCGGCACCAAGTATATTATTGGCCACTCTGATCATATGCTCGGCACCGCGGTGGCAAATCGTCGCTGTTGGCCGCAGCTACGAGAACGTGCCTATTTGATGGGACAAACCATTGATGCCGAGACGGCGTATCAAGCGGCAAGAGGGTTGCGTACCCTAGGGGTGCGTCTGAAGCAACATCAACAAAGTGCTCTACAGATTGCGCAATGGCTAAAAGAGCAGCCGGAAGTCGCGCATGTCCTTCACCCTGCGTTTTCTGATTGCCCCGGACATGTCTTTTTTGAGCGAGACTTTTCTGGGAGTAATGGCTTGTTTTCGTTTGTTTTTGACCAAAGACTTACCGATGCACAGCTGGAAGCGTTCTGTGATCACTTACAGCACTTTAGCATGGCGTACTCATGGGGTGGGTTTGAGTCGTTGCTGTTGACCAATCAACCTGAACAACTCAACCGTATTCGTCCTGCCGGTAAGGTGAGTTTCAGTGGCACCTTAGTCCGTGTGCACATTGGTTTAGAAGCGGTAGAGGATTTGATCACTGACTTAGCAGCAGGCTTTGAACGCATTAAAGCGGCCCAGTAAAAGCTGATAAGCCACCTTAAGTAAATGAAGGTGGCTTTTTGATGTCGGTTTAAGTCTGAAACTGGTCGGTTAGCGTGGTGAGTGCACTCGATTGATGACTCAACTGGCCACTGACGTCGCTGGTGGTATTGATGGCTTCAGTGAGCGATTGGCTGCCTTGCTTAAGCGCACGTCGGCCAGCAGTGAGGTGTTCAATTTCCTTGTGCTGTGAGGCCAATGCGGCTTCTACCTCGGCGCTCAATTGTTCTAAGCCTTGGAATGTGGCATGCATATCACTGAGAAAGCCTTGAAGACGAACGCTGGCTTGCTGGTTGGAGGCACTGGCCGTTTGTGTTTCTGTGAGCAGTGAACTGGCGGTATCAACTTGTCCTAAGAGATCGTTAATCCAATTGCGAATATCACCGGTCGATTGTGCCGTACGCTGTGACAGGCCTCGGACCTCATCGGCAACGACCGCAAACCCTCGGCCATGCTCGCCGGCACGCGCGGCCTCAATGGCTGCATTTAATGCCAGTAGGTTAGTTTGCTCCGCAATCCCTTCAATCACATCCATGACCCCTGCAATTTGCTCACTGGTTTGTTTCAGTGTTGCCATGGTTGACGATACCTTCTCCACGATACCCACACTGTGTGCGATAGCGGCGTCGGTAGTCCGCATTTGTTGCTGGATCTCGTCGTTATCGTGCGACACTTTGCTAATGTACTCGCGCGTATCATGAATGGCACTGGCAATGTTTGTGGTGGCACTTTCCATGACGGTGAGAGATTGGGCGACGTCGTCGACTTGACGACGGGTCTGCTGGTTAATCTGTGCGACTTGTTTGCTTTGGGTATCGAGCGTGTCAGATTGACCATCTAATTCGGCGGTTCGCGATTGAATGTCAGTGACAAAATGCGAGAACTTGTCGAGTAAGTTATTAGAGGCCCGCGCGACTGCACTGACCTCATCACTGTACCGATCGGTGAGGCGGGTACTCAGATCGGAGCGCTGGTCAATATCTGTTAAGGCATTAGCGATATGATCCAAGCGAACCACCACAGTTTTGCGCAACCATGTCATCAATACCAATGCCAAGAGTAAGGTGGCGCCACAACCAATATACACGGTATGCGCTTGTTGGTTTAGAAAGGTGATCAGCCCGCTTGCAGAGTGTTTCGCATGAGATTGCCTTTCGGCCAGCTTCTCGTTGATAGCGAGCAGCATAGGATCAACGGCCGGATACATATCAAAGTCGACTAACCTCCCCGCATCATAGAAGCTTTTGGCAGCGATGGTTTTTTCTAGCTGGACGAGATAGTCATCGAATGCCTGTTTATCGGCTTGATGTTTCGCGCGCCAGGTTGCGAGCGACGGAGAGCGAGAGAGTGCTTGCCAGCTTTGCTGATAGTCTTGATGGAGTTGTTCAAACTGCGGCTGAATTTCATTCCAGAACAATAACTGTGCTTTGATTTTTTGCGATAAGTTGACCAAGTTGCGGTGATCGCGTTCCAGCGCGAGCAACGCCCAGACTTCAGGCAGCTGTTGATTGACATATTCTGAAGAGGCTTGCGCAGAGCGGGATGAAATCCACAGCGATAAGCTTCCTAGCCCAATCGTGGATGCAATGAAGAGGGAAAATGCGATTAACAGTCGCTGTCGTACACTCATGTTGTTTCCTACCAACTACTCATGTTCGGATGAGGGGCAGGTTAGGCAGCGACTGTTGCAGGGGAATGACACCTGTCTCAATAGTGTGATTTGCGACTAATATCACTGTTTAGTTTGATGAACACAGCGGCTAATAAAATAGCCGCTGTCACCGGTTAGCTCGCAATCGCGGGAGCGTCGGGATCCTTTGTGGAGGCGGCTTTCTCGCTGAGAATCGTGGCAACCGTTTGGCGTGAAAGGTGGCCAATCAATTCCCCTTCTTTGTCAAAAACAGGGAGCGGCCACTTCGATGCCAGCGTGTCTGGGATCACTTGTTCAAGCAAGGAGTCTTGGTCGATAGCAGGCACATCTTCAATCATACTGGCATCAATTTGTGTACTGGGATCAGCTTTGCTGAGCGCTTTTTCACTTAGTGTGCCTTGGTAGCCTTCTTCGGTGACATAATAGCCATAGCTGGCTTTCTGTTGACGCATTTGCGTGATGGCATCGCCAATGGTATTTGCACTTATGCGACAGATCTGCGGCTGCATCACCGTCTCCACCGTTAGTGCGCGGGCGCGATTCACATCTTTGACAAAGGCTTCCACATAGTCATCTGCTGGACGCAATAGAATATCGACGGGCTCACCAACCTGTACGAGTTTACCATCGCGCAAGATCGCAATGCGATCGCCCAAGCGTAAGGCTTCATCCAGATCATGCGTAATAAACACGATGGTCTTATGTAGCTTCTCTTGTAACTCAATCAATTGATCTTGCATCTCGCTGCGAATAAGCGGGTCCAGCGCAGAGAAGGCTTCGTCCATGAGCAAAATATCGGCATCGGTACACAGGGCACGCGCGAGTCCTACCCGTTGCTGCTGGCCCCCTGACAATTGCGCAGGGTATTGGTCCGCGTACCCCTCCAAACCAACGGTTGATAACCACTGTTGGGCTGTGGCGTCGCGTTCCTTTTTGGCCACGCCTTGAATGTGCAGCCCAAACGCGACATTTTCTTTAACGGTACGGTGCGGTAATAAGCCAAATCGTTGAAAGACCATCGACATTTTATGACGGCGGAATTGCTGCAACTCTTGTTGAGAGAACTGCATAATATCCGTGCCCTCAATGCGAATCGCACCTTCGGTAGGATCAATCAGACGGTTAAAGTGACGGATAAGGGTCGACTTCCCCGACCCCGATAGTCCCATGATCACGAAGACTTCACCGCGTCGAATCGAGAGGTTGATATCACTTAACCCAATGGTATGCCCAGTTTGTTGAAGCAAGTCATCTTTGCTTTTTCCGTCTTTCACACTGGCCATTACTTTGTGAGGGTGTTTACCAAACACCTTGTACAGGCCTTCAATTTCAATCAGCGTGTCATGGGTTGGCTCAGTCATGCTCACTTCCTTTTAAATGCTGCTGCGCACGTTTGGCGTAGCTTTGTGAAACGCGGTCAAAAATGATGGCGAGCGCCACAATGGCTAAACCGTTCAGAAGACCTAGGGTAAAGTATTGGTTAGTAATGGATTTGAGAACGGGTTGCCCCAAGCCTGCCACACCAATCATGGATGCGATAACAACCATGGCCAAGGCCATCATGATGGTTTGGTTAATACCGGCCATAATGGTGGGCATTGCCAAGGGTAGCTGAACTTGGAAAAGCCGCTGCATGCCGCTGGCACCGTAGGCGGTAGCTGCTTCGAGAACATCTTTATCGACCAATCGGATGCCTAAATTGGTTAATCGGATCACCGGCGGAATGGCATAAATCACCACGGCAATGACACCGGGAATTTTCCCGATCCCAAGCAACATAACCACTGGAATCAGATAGACGAATGCCGGCATGGTTTGCATAACATCCAAAAGTGGCGTGACAATCGCTTGGGTTCGGTCTGACTTTGACATGGCTATCCCAATCGGTACACCGACACCAATCGCGAGCAGGGTACAGACGAGAATAATACTCATGGTGCTCATGGTGTCTTCCCACATTCCCAGATAGCCGATGGCCGTGAATGCAACCACCACGGCCAGAGGCAGCTTCCACGAGCGGCTGGCCAGATAGGCAATACCGGCCAGAATCGCGATCACTAACCACCACGGTGTCGACAGCAACAAATCTTCGAACCAAACCAGAAAGTTAAGTAAGGGGTCAAAAAAAGACTCGATAGATTCGCCGTATTCACGGGAGAAGCTGCGATAGGCACCGTCGAGGGTTTTACGTATTTCAAGCAGATCTCGTCTGCTCATTTCAGGCACATCAGTTAGCCATGAATTTGCCATTTTCAGGGGGTTCCTTTACTGCGGGGAAAGCGCAGCGCAGCCAAAGACTGCGCTGAGTGAGGTTAAAGTGCATTGTTGATTTTATCGGCGACATCATCGGACACCCATGATGTCCAGATCTCAGGGTGCTCAATTAAAAAGTGTGTCATGGCATATTCGCCATCGGCCTGATTTTCTTCCATCCAGGCAAGCAGTGTATTCATTTGGTCGTTAGTAAAGCCTCGTGTTTCGAGATAAGCCACGGCGTCTGGTGCACGCTTTGCGAATCGTTCGGTGATCACGGTATCAACATCAGCCGCGGGATACATAGTGACCCTTGGGTTGAGACAGTCATTCGCGGTCACACATTGTTTGTAGTGATCAATATCGGTGCCGGATTCAAAGTCTATTTTGACCATGTCATATTTGCCGAGCACGGCCGTGGGCGCCCAGTAATACCCGAACCAAGGCTCTTTACGTTCATAAGCTTTGGCGATTGAGCCGGCTAAGCCAGCGCCAGAGCCCGGGTCAACCATTTCAAAGCCGCTATCGGCAAGGTTGAGGGCGCGAAAGAGGTTGGTTGACGTGATCTGGCAATTCCAGCCGGCGGGGCAGCCATAGAATGCAGATTTAGAGGGATCTTCAGGGTGAGTAAATAGTTTGGCATTCGCCTTAATCCCCGAAATGGTTTTCAGCTCAGGGTAGTCATCGACGAGATATTGCGGCACCCAGAATCCTTCTTCACCGCCATTAATCAAGGCTTTGCCTGCATAGCGAATCCGGCCCTCGTCGATACCACGTTGCAGTCCTTCACGCATTGAGTTGCTCCAAAATTCCGGCGCAATATCGGGCTCTCCTTTTTCGACCATCGATGTACCGGTCGGCATGGTGTCACCCGGCACCAGCTCTGCATCACATCCGTAACCATGCTCGAGAATAAAACGGTCGATATTGGCAATTAAGCTTGCAGAGTTCCAATTCATATCGGCAATGGTCACTTTGCCGCAGGTGTGATCATCCGCATTCACGGGCAGTGCGCCTACCGCTAACAGGCTGGCGGCAATGATTCGCTTGTACATAGTGCTTCCCTTCTTCTTTTACACGCATTCCCAATAATATTAGACCACTAACCAAATTGTTAGGGGGAAGAGTACTAGATAGATCACGCTGTATCATCTGCAGGGCTTGCAGTGATTATTTGTTGCACTAAATATTTAGGCGGTGTGTCATGGCGCCGACCTGCGCTTATTTGATCAACGATAAAAAGCGTTTGAAGTCGTCGCCACCGGCTTGTTGTTGCCACTCGAATAACAAAGACTCAACCACGGTTATCCATGCACCATGTTGTTGCATCATGCTCAGGCCTACTTGATGGTGATTGGCATGGCACGAAGACGTCGCGTCGACTGCCACGTGAACATGATAATGAGCACGAAGGAGGTCGCAAGCGGTTTGGTAGACACAAATGTGCGTTTCGATGCCACATAAAATCACTTGTTTACGGTTGAGCGTTGTTAGTTTTTGCTGCACTTCGGGGTGGGCGTAAGCGCTGAAAGTTTGCTTAGCGATGGGGGTGTTCTCGGGCAACAGCGCGGCGAGCGATGGAGAAGTTGGGCCGAGTTTATCTGGCAATTGCTCCATCCAAATAACGGGCACATCAAAATGCTGACAGGCGCGTAGCAGTTGCGCGGTCTTTTGGTGTAGCGCATCGCTATTTACCACTTTCTGCGCCAGTTTTCCTTGTACGTCAATCAGAATGACGACAGCATTTTCTGTATTAATCATCACACTATCCTTTTGTTTTCACGAAGTAATAAGCGTAGCAGGACGGTTTTTTCTTCGCCGAGGCCCATCGCACAAGTTATTATCATCACATAAAGATACTTGATATAAATCAACTGGAGCACTAATATATCTTCACATTAAGATAAATAAGGGCAAGGTATGCATTATTTGATTGCGGTATTGGCACCGATTTTTTGGGGGAGCACTTACTCCGCGGTGGCACTATTCTTGGCGGATCTGTCTCCCTATTGGATGGCAGTGTGGCGCGCATTGCCAGCAGGCTTGCTGATGCTATTGATTAGTCGTCGCGGCTTACCGTTGAGCGTGCCGCGCATGCTCGCGGTGAGCTTTTTTAATATCGCAGCGTTCTTTTTGTTGTTATTTGTGGCTGCTTATCGTTTACCGGGTGCGGTTGCTGGGACATTAGGAGCGACCTTACCGCTCGTATTGATGTTGTTGCAGTGGTTAACAGAAGGGAAACGCCCTCAGTTAAAGATGTTGATGTTGGCACTGCTCGGTTTGGCTGGGGTGGGGCTACTCCTTAATCCTTCTTCCGACATTGATTGGATTGGTGCAGGGGCGATGTTGGCCGCCACCGTTTTTGTCGCGCAGTCGACCTTGTGGATGAAGCGCTGGGAGGCCAAAGATATCTTTGGTTTAACTGCGTGGCAGTTGGTGATTGGTGGCGTGATGTTAATCCCGTTTGCATGGTTACTAGCAGGACCGCCACAGGCTATCAGCCTCCATGCCGTTCCGGGTTTGATCTGGGTAATTGTGTTGAATACCGCGGTAGGTTACTGGGCTTATATACGCTCGATTACCGTGTTAGGCCCCAATCGCCAGTCGATCATTATGTTTTTGAACCCACTGACTGCTGTCACCCTCGGGGTCTTGTGGGTTAATGAGACACTTCAGCCCATGCAGTGGGTCGGTATTGGGTTGATCCTTGCTTCCTTGGTATGGATGAAATGGTCTGATCGCGGCGCACGACCTGTGGTGAAACAAGCCGTAGAAGCCTCTGCCAGTTAACCGTTAATAACGATAGTGGACTGTCCATGACACATAGCTGTAGGTGTCGTCAGTCGCTTGTTGATAGTCTTTACTGTGCAGCGCAACGCTCACGTCAGTGCCCCAGCGCGGTTGGTAATAAGCGAAACCGGCCGCGGCACTGGCTTGCCAATGGGTCATATCAATATCTGCGTTTTCAGGGGGCTTATCGCCATTAATGGTGATGTCATTGGCGCGGTATCGACCTTGCACAGCGGTGTAAAAAAACGCGCCTTGGGTGCTGGCATCAAACATTCGGCTGTCAAGGTGGCGACCGGGCTCAAAACTGATCCCACCATAGGAATTCGCTAAGTCTAGCCCGATGCGATAGCTGAGCCCGGCGGATACTTCACTGCGAAAGTTACCAATATCTGCGCGACCAGATACGCCCCACTCTTGGTATTCGCTCCGATGAAGAAGCTGGTGGCGTTCGTAGGCAAACTGTGCCACCGGCGTATTTCGCACCTGATAGTCCCATCCTTTGGGATCCGGTGAGTCGATAAGCTTGTGCACGTAAGATTGCCCTTGTTCGGTCAAAGAAGCAGGCCCTACGATGCCAAACAATACCGACCATTTATCGACACGTTCAGGCGTTTGCTGATACACACCCGGCTCGATAAAAATCAGCCCCGCGTAGGGACGCTCGTTAGGTTGCGGTGTGGTGAAGGTGATGTCATTCGGTGTCCACATCATCTGGCCGATGTCTAGACTCCAAGCTTGACGGGCCTCTGGGTTTAAAGGCAGTTGCTCTGCAAACCAACGTATCGGCGCCACCGATGTGGTGGTGACATCGTCAGACCAGTCACTGTGCCAATGGGCATATACGCCACTGGTATATTGATTATCTTCGCCGAGTGGGCTGTCATTTTCGATCGTTACGCCAAACCCTGCTGCTTGGCCGAGTGAGGGAAGCACGAGCAAGGCTAAAGCGGTTCGACGAATTAGGGGCAGCGATGTCATTAACGTCCTCATTGGCTTGCATCTTAATGGCGACAGAATCAGTATGAAGAAAAACTGAGTGTTACTCTATGTCACGCTCGTCAGTATCGAGTGAAACATGAGTAAGGCCTCCATCAATAATGAAAAGGGATCGTCAAGATGTCAGTGTTTGTCAGTGCGCAGTGGTTAACGTCGCGATTAGAGTCGGTTGTCCCCGTAGACGCCAGTTGGTTTATGCCCGACGTGGCGCGCGATAGCTATCAGGAGTGGCAGCAGCGCCGTTTGCCGGGTGCCATATTCTTTGACTTTGATGGCGCTATTAAAGATACCCAATCGACGTTACCTCATATGTTACCCAGTGCTGAGGAATTTGCGAGACACATGGGCAAACTCGGCATCGCGCCACAAGATACCTTGGTGGTCTATGATACCCAAGGCCTGTTTTCTGCCGCCCGCGTGTGGTGGATGTGTAAAGTCATGGGCCATGAAAATGTCTTTATTTTAGATGGTGGATTGCCGGCTTGGCTGGCACAAGATGGGCCTGTGGAAGAGTCGGCCGCGAAACCCCGCGTCGAAGCAACGTATGTGTCGAGCTTCAAACCTTATCGCTATATAGATGGAGAAACACTGGCGGCAAAACTGGCGGCTGTGAATGTGATTGATGTCCGTCCAGCGGCACGGTTTAACGGGACGGTGCCAGAGCCAAGAGACGGTGTGCGCGCAGGGCATATGCCGGGCGCAAAGAACTTACCATTTGCTAGTCTTACTGACCAACAAGGCTTCGTGATTGATCAAACAGAAGCCAGACGCCTTGTGCTTCCGCTACTCAGTGATACACGCCTTAATGTTGCAAGTTGTGGGTCTGGCGTGACGGCTTGCATTCTCGCCGCAGTGGCCGAGCATTACTTTGGCTACCCGATTGCTGTCTACGATGGGTCATGGACAGAGTGGGGTAGCCATAAAGCATGGCCGGTGACTAAGGAAGCCAGTACGGCCTAATTGCTCGCTCAGGGCGTTGTCAGTGCCATCTGTTGCGACTGACTCGCGACATAGCCGGCATTGGCAAACGCTTGCTGGCCTTGCTCAGAAAGCAAGTAATCATAAAAGCCGTTAGCGGCGGATGACAGTGGCGCGGTTTTGCGCAATATCACAAAAGGGCGCGCCAGCTTATAGCGCCCATCAGCGATGGCGGCCAAGGTTGGTGCTTGACCATCCACCGATAGCGGCTTGATGCCTGCATCGACCGAGCCTAGCGAGACATAGCCGATAGCATGAGGGTTCTTGGCGACTAGGGTTTTCACCATGCTATTGCTATTCACCACCATTAAGCGCGGACTCACTCCTGACACTGTCTCACCTTTCACGACCTTGGTCAGGTCGAGTAAGGTTTCAAACGAAAAGCGCGATCCCGAGGCTGACTCACGAGACACCGCGGCGATTTCACGATCCGCTCCCCCGAGTGCTTGCCAGTTTTTAATCTCCCCCAAATAGATCTTCCGAATTTGAGCTTGGGTCAGGGCCGTGACGGGATTGCTGGGATGAACCACCAAGGCAATGCCATCATAGGCCAGAATATCGGTGGTGAGATCGGGAGCAATTTCTTCTTGTTTTAAATACCGCGAACTCATGCCCATGGGTGCAATCCCTTGTTTGACTGCAGCAATACCCGCGGCCGAGCCCGTTCCTTGTACCTGAATGACCACATCATGGTCGCGCTGATAGCGCTCGGCAATCACTTCCATCACATGGCTCACAGACGTTGAACCCGTGATAGTGACTGATGGCGCGGCGATCGCGAGTTGGCTGATGCAAAGGAAGAGGAAAGAAAAAAGTGTGTGTTTAAGCATGGGTTAACGTCCTGTCGCGATAAAGAGGCAACGGATTCTATGACAATGATGTGTCATTCCAGTGACAACGTGAGCCAAAACCATACTGAGTTAACAAGATCAAAGCGTTCCTGATGCTTTAACCATCAGCTTCTTCGAGCGACTACACAATATTGACTTTAAGGTGATCTGTGTCACTATTTGATATCTGCATCAATGATATATCCATACATTACTTAAAATTTACTTACACATTAGTTTATTTATTGTGCGCTTGTTCAGCGTGTTGATGGCAGCCTTGGATGGACTTGCCATGCTTTATGTAGAAGCAGGAAGCCGCCTTATCACCGCGAGAGGCCGCTCAGACTGAAACCGAATCAGAATGCGGGAGTGTCACTTGTCTCAAAACCTCGCCACCGTCAGCCGTCGTGCGCTATTGCCTGAGCGCATTTCTCAACTCATTGATGCCCTCTCCAGCGGCGTCTATGAACGTGAACATACGATCAAAATGTGTTTGCTCGCCGCGCTTGCTGGCGAAAGTGTGTTTTTGTTGGGGCCACCGGGCATCGCTAAGAGTTTTATTGCCAAACGCCTAATCGATGCGTTTGAAAACAGCCAGTTCTTTGAATATTTGATGACCCGCTTCTCCACCCCTGAAGAAGTTTTTGGGCCGTTATCCATTCAAGCGCTGAAGGATGAAGGTAAATATGTTCGTCTCACTGAGGGCTATCTACCCAACGCCGATGTGGTGTTCCTCGATGAGATTTGGAAAGCTGGTCCGGCTATCCTCAACACGCTATTAACTGTGGTCAATGAGCGTACGTTTCGTAATGGCGAGCATGTTTATCCGGTTCCCATGCGGCTTCTCGTCACGGCCTCAAATGAACTTCCTGAGCCTGATAGTGGGCTAGATGCTTTGTATGACCGAATGCTTCTGCGCGTATTTGTCAACCGTATTCAAGAGAAGAAGAATTTTAAACTGATGCTCACTGAGCCGAGCCAAGATGAAACCTCGGTGCCAGATAAAATTAAAATTGGTCATGAGGAGTATCAGCAATGGCAAAGCATTATTCCTAGCCTTGCTTTGCCTGATGCGATTTTTGACAAGCTCTATACCTTAAAGCAGCGGCTCGAGCAGGCGGGCGAAGAGAGTCCAAGCTTTAATCCAGCCGAATTATACGTCTCGGATCGCCGCTGGAAAAAAGCGGTGCGCCTCTTAAAGGCGGCGGCGTTCTTTAACGGGCGTGATGAAGTCGGGCCGCTCGACTTACTGCTACTCGAAGACTGTCTCTGGCACAGCCCTGAATCGCGCGACGTGGTACAGGATGTGATGCGTCGGTTTGCGGCTGAGATTTTGTTCGATCAGCAAGAAGCCTTAGCGTTAATGGATGATGTGAAAGTGGCCTTGCGTGACATAGAGCAAAGCACGGTCGATGCGCTCGCTTACCAGCAAGACAGCGCAAGTTCGAGCTTACGAAAACCCACCATTGATATCAGCAAAGCCCCGCGTTTTAGCGTCAATCAAAGTCGCGACCTCGTCCGCTTTGTGCTGCTCACTGCCAATCCGTCGGTCTCGGAGCAAGAAAAGGGCGATAGTCGCTGGATATACCTCGATGCGGCCGATGTGGAGAAGAAGCTCAAGCCCGGCAGCACGGATCTTTATGGCTACGTCAACAAAAACACCCATTTGTGTCGCCTCACGTTAGAGTGGGACGCACAGGGCATGCTGGTGGTCAAAGACATTGCCAATCGTGCTGTGCCGGTTGCACTGGCGGGGGTGAATAATCCAAACGCTGAACAGCTTGACACCTGGCACGCGCAAACCGACCAAGCGCTTGAACAATTAAATCAGGCGCAGTTTCTTATTCGTCGCGCTCGTAGTCAGCTAAATGCAGGCCTACCGCATCTTTTTGCCCAGCCAGAGTTACTGGAAGTCGCATCTGCGAGCTTGGTGGATGCCGAGCGGGATGTAAAAGCGCACATGGCCACGCTAGAACAGCAAGCACGCCGTTTACGTCGTCTCGATACGTTTTTTACTGGAGCGGACGATGCTTAGCGCAGAAAGCTTAAACATGGGCTTGATGTTGGCGGAATCCGGCTTGCTTGATGCGGCAATGACCGAGTTAATGTCTCACCCCCAGTTACTGCTTCTCACTGAGCGCAGCCCGGCGATCAAACGTGCGGTACAAAAACAGCTCGATAGATGGCGCGGCCACACCAAGCGCAAACTCATGCAGCAAGGGTTGTCACCGGCCCTGAAGCAAGAAATTCAGTTGTATGAACAAGCGACAGAGAAGTCGGCACGCGCCTTTGAGTCCGACATTCAAACACTCCTCGCTGACTTGGAGTCGGTCTCTTCGTTTCATGCGCAAGCGTCATCATTGGCGGCACAACAGGCTGAACATCCTGACCCAATGTTTCAATCGTATTTTTGCAATAAATGGCATGCGCATTTAAAGGCAGAAATCCACGCGTTGCAGTCGGAAAATTTGGAAGCGCAAAAAGAGAAGCTTTTAGACGATCTTTACCGTCGTATTGCAACCTATCAAACGATGGATGGCGTCGATCAATCCGGTGATATCAGTAAAGTGGGCCGGTTGTGGGATATGGCCGCGAGCCATTTGTCTCAACATGACGTGACCTTACTGAAACGTTTTGTCACTTTCCTAGAGAAAAATCCTGATCTTCAAGCGATTGCGGAGCAGTTGGGACGGATGGCGAATCAAGTCAGTGCCAGTGGCCCCAGCCAGCAACCGACTGAAACCTTAAAAACAGTGCCAGAGCGACAAGTTGACGTTCCTGATGATATTACGGGTATTTGTCAAAGCGACCGCGTTGATCGCTTACTTCCTAATGAAGCGGTGCTGCTCTCAGATCCTACGCTCGAAGTGGTGTTTTACAAGCAATTGGTCGATAAACAGCTACTGAACTATCAATTGTCGGGGAAGGCGCATCGTCGCCAAAAGGTAGAAACCAATGCACCGAGTCAGTCTAAGCCTGAGCAGATAAAAGGCCCATTTATTATTGCGGTCGATGCCTCTGGCTCCATGAGTGGCTTTCCGGAACAATGTGCAAAAGCCTTGGCGTATGTATTGATGCGTATCGCCGCCACCGAGCATCGTGACTGCTACGTGATGCTGTTTTCCACTGACCATATTAGCTATGAGCTGACTGGCGAACAGGGACTACAAGAAGCGATGAGCTTTCTTTCATACCGTTTTCATGGTGGTACCGATATGGCGCCAGTGATTGATAAAGCGCTCGATTTAATGGCAGGTGACCGCTACCAAAATGCTGATCTGGTGGTGGTGTCTGATTTTATCGCGCCCAAACAATCGGATGCGATGATCGAAAAAGTGAATGCATTGAAAGCGCAGCAAAATCGATTTCACGCAGTGAGCCTGTCTAAATATGGTAATCCAGAGCTGATGGCGATGTTTGATCACTGTTGGCGCTATCAGCCATCTTTAGCCGGACGCTTAGTTAACCAATGGTGGCCGGGCAAGCGCGATCACTGAGCGGACGCAGACGGTGCTTTTTTCGCCGATGCTTTTCTTACTTGCATAAGATAACGCCACAGTCTCGCGCCAAGTACGGAAATGGTTAGCCCAACCACGATCAATCCTGCCCCCACCCATTCGATGGGTGATAATCGCTCCCCCAGACCTATCGAGGCGGCACTCATTCCCACAATGGGGATTAATAACGCGAACGGTGTGACCGACGCTGAGGTATGTTGATTTAATAGCCAGCCCCACAAAGCAAAGGCCACCAAGGTAGAAATGTAGCCGACGTAAGCGATGGATAACCAGCCAGATAGCGGTGTAGCTTGCAGCAATTGGAGCGGATGTTGGCTCTCCAGTAAATAGGATAGGGCGAAGAGTGGCAGGGGAGGGATCAAGCTCACCCATACCATAAAATGCATCAGATTCACGCCTGGCATCTGTTTCATCACCAGATTGGCAATGGCCCAGAAAAACGCCGCGGCGACGATCATCGTCACACCTGTGAGGGTAGCGCTACCTGTGGTGGTAAGAAAGAAAAGTGCAAACCCAGACAGAGCAATGAACAGCCCCAGTCCTTGCGCGCGAGTAACAACTTCGCGCAGTAACACCGCACTCAGTAAGATGGTAAAGATCACCTGCGCTTGCAACAGCAAAGACGCAATCCCTGCCGATGCGTCGGCGTCCATCGCCACAAAGAGCAGGCTGAATTTAATCACGCCAAGACTGAGTCCAACGGTCAATAACTGCCACAGTGGGACGCGAGGACGTGGGACAAACAATACCGCTGGGATAGCAACAATTAAAAAGCGCAACCCAGAGAAAAGAATTGGCGGCAGTGTGTGTAAGCCTACTTTGATGACAGAGAAATTCACGCCCCAAATAACGACCACGGTGAGGGCGAGTGCGATACTTTTTGCGTTCATACCTAATTCCTTGGCAATACTGGCGTTAGGCTAGCATGGAAATGTCATAACCCCTAATTGTTAGACAGCCATGCCAATAAATTAGAACTGTTGATGGGGCCATCATGAAAAAAGGCGCCGAGAGGGCGCCTTGTGGCTTGGGAGGTGAGTTAACTGAGAAGCAAACTGTCGTCTGCCAGTGTCTCGCCGCGCACTTTATTGAACATCTCAAGCAGGTGCGGCACATCCATGTTTTTGCGCTCATCGCCATGCACATCAAGCACAATGTTTCCTTGGTGTAGCATCACGGTACGGTCGCCACAGGCAAGGGCATCTTTCATGGAGTGCGTGACCATCATCGCAGTAAGGCTAAACTCATTGACGATGGTTTTGGTCAAATCAATCACGAACGCAGCCATGCGAGGGTCGAGCGCGGCGGTGTGCTCATCCAGCAATAAGAGTTTGCTTTCCGACAAGGTCGCCATGACCAAACTGACCGCTTGGCGTTGGCCACCGGAGAGCAAACCAATACTGTCGCTCAACCTATCTTCAAGGCCCAAACCTAAAATCGCTATCCTTTCTTGAAAGAGCTTGCGGCGCTTGTCACCGAGCGCACGTGTCCAGCCACGTCCTTTACCGCGACGATAAGCCAGTGCAAGGTTTTCTTCAATGGTCAGCGAGGCACAGGTGCCTGCCAGCGGATCTTGAAACACACGGGCTGCGAGGGTGGCGCGTTCATGAACGGCTTTCTTGGTCACATCGACGCCATCAATATTGACGCTTCCGCCGATCATTGGCGTCTCGCCGGTTACCGCACCGAGCAGTGTTGATTTCCCAGCGCCATTAGAGCCGATAATGGTGACAAACTCTTTTTCTGGAATCGTCAGACTTACGCCACGTAAGGCGCGGTTTTCAAGCACAGTACCGGGGTTAAAGGTCACTTGAATATTGGTTAATGAAATCATTCCGACACCTCTGTCTGCTTGGCGCGTTTTGATTTTTGATATTGCTGACGCATTTTAGGCGCGATAAGCGCGACGGCGACCAGTACGGCGGTAACCAGGTTGAGGTCCGAGGCTTGCAAGCCAAACATACCACTGGATAGTGCAAAGGCGACGGCGAGACGGTAGAGAATCGAACCAACAATAACGGCAACTACCGCCACCCACACTTTGCGGCCCGGTATCAGTGTTTGGCCTAAAATCACAGCCGCAAGACCAACCACAATGGTGCCGACCCCCGAAGTAACATCGGCAAAACTATTGGTTTGTGCAAATAGCGCCCCAGCAAAGCCGACAAAGGCGTTGGATAGGGCTAAGCCAAAATAGGTATACATGGCGGTACTGCCGCCCTGCGCCTTAACCATTCGAGGGTTCACCCCAGTGGCGCGCAGGCCGAGACCAAAATCACTGGCGAGTAAGCGAATCACCAACAAACCACTGATAATCACTAAAACACCGACCACGAGCGGACGCAGATAGACAGGTGCGATACCCAGCTGTTCGAATGGGGTAAGAATGGTTTCCTCACCCAACAAGGCGATATTCGGCCGACCCATAATACGAATATTGATCGAAAAAGCGGCAATCATCGTCAAAATGCTCGAGAGCAGATTGAGGATGCCGCACTTCACCGTCAAAAACGCCGTCACCAAGCCAGTGATCCCACCGGCCAGAATAGCGACTGCGGTAGCAAACCAAGGGTTGTAGCCTGCGACGATAAGTGTGGCCGCCACCGCAGCGCCCATCGGGAAGCTGCCATCAACGGTAAGATCGGGAAAATCAAGCACCCGGAACGTCAGATAAACCCCTAAGGCGACCAAGCCATAGATAAGGCCTACTTCCAAGGTGCCAAAAAAAGCAATGGCAGTCATTCACTACTCCTAAGACTGATACTGACTAGTCTTGAATACGCGCGGCACGATCCAAAATCGTGTCGGGAACCGTGATGCCAAGTCGATTGGCTGCCGCACGATTAACGGCTAAGTCAGAGCCGAGCGCGACTTTGGCCGGCAGTGAAGACACGGGTTTCCCTTCCAGTACCGCAGCAACATAATCAGACGTTTGCACACCAACGGAGTAGTAATCAAAGCCGAGCGCTACCACTGCGCCGTTAGGGATATACGATGTTGACCCACCAATCACTGGGGTATCAGCAGAATTAGCCGCTGCGACAAGACCATCGATCGCGCTGGCAACGGTATTATCGGTTGGCGCATAAATCACATCCGCTTGGGTGGCCACAACTTGCGCAGCAGATTGAACATCTGCACTTTTTAGCGCTGTGCCTTCCACAACCTTAATGCCTTGAGCACTGGCAGCTTCACGGAGTAATTCGACTAATGTGACGGCATTGGCTTCCCCTGGATTGTAAACCACCCCAATGGTGGTGAGCTCGGGGAGTAACTCTTTAGCCAATGCAACGTGTTGAGCGACAGGAGAGAGGTCAGACAGACCGGTTACGTTGCCACTCGGAGCATCCATATTCTTAACCAGTTTCGCTCCCACAGGATCGGTAACGGCGGTAAAAATAACTGGGATATCTTTGGTTGCTGCTGCCAGTGCTTGTGCGGAAGGTGTCGCGATCCCAACCAGCACGTCAGGTTGTTCGCCAACATATTGACGAGCGATTTGAACAGCAATAGCCGGGTTACCTTGCGCTGTTTGATATTTAAAATCTAGATTTTCTCCCGGCGTATATCCTTTGGCTTTTAACCCATCGAGTAGACCGTTTCGCGCGGCATCAAGCGCAGGGTGCTCGACAATTTGGGAAACCGCAACCGTCGCGGTTTCTGCCAGTGCCGTCACAGAGACGCCAACAGACAGCGCGGCAGCGCAGGCCAATGTGGCGAGTTTAGGTGCTTTCATAGTGACTCCCTTCTTCTCATCATGCATGCCATGGGTGGTGATCAAGCAAGGATGTTAGATTGCGATGTTGTGTGTTAGTTAAAATACGAGTTTTGTTTTTATAGCAATTGAATTTATTTGCTTTTTATTCAAACTTAGTCGTTTTTTGCTGACGATGACAGCGTATGTCGACTAGTAAGTTGATATTATTAAGCTTGACAGTAAGCAATGTCATCTCTTTTTTGCCGATTCACCTCGCTTAAAGATAGACGTTCACGCCACATTTGTTAATATTATGTTTGCTTTTGTGCTGCTGCTCGGCAAATGAGCAAAACAAACGATTATGAAAACCCGTTGAGTGCAAAAGCGTGCGCTGTTTGAGGTCTTTTTTGAGGCTGAGAATCGTGTCACGACAGGGCGTTCACTGGCATTTATCCCTCGTCGATATAGGGTTTTAGACAACACGGCCGATTAGGCCGGTTTTTTTATGCAATGTAGAAAAGTTAGGTAATCAATACTTGGAGGCTCAAGGATGAAGCGTTTGGTTGCGGCACTGGCGGTAGTTTCGCCGAGTGCGTTTGCCGCTACGACAGGACAAGGACTGGATTTAACCCAGAACTGGGTAGGCTATGCCTCTTTAGCCATTTTTGCCGTGGCTTACAGCTTGGTGATGCTAGAAGAAAAGCTTCATTTGCGTAAGTCAAAGCCTGTGTTACTGGCGGCGGGGTTAATCTGGTTGCTAATCGGATACGCGTACTCACAATGGGGAGACATGGCCCCCGCGCATGCAGCGCTTGAGCATAACCTTCTTGAATATGCAGAGCTACTGCTATTCTTGCTGGTGGCGATGACCTATATTTCCGCGATGGAAGAAAGGCGCCTATTTGATGGCTTAAAAGCGTGGATTTTAAGCAAAGGCTATGATTTACGCACCTTGTTTTGGATCACTGGAGTACTTTCCTTCTTTATTTCTCCCATTGCGGATAACCTCACAACGGCACTATTGATGTGTACGATTGTGCTAAAAATCGGCGGTGACAATCCTCGCTTTGTGAACCTCGCGTGTATCAACATTGTGGTTGCCGCGAACGCAGGGGGCGCCTTCAGTCCCTTTGGTGATATCACCACACTGATGGTTTGGCAGGCGGGCAAAGTGACCTTTGCTGAGTTCGGAGCTTTGTTCATTCCATCTGTAGTCAACTATGTGATCCCCGCTTTTATTATGTCACTGTTTATCCCACGGACTCAGCCGGATGTGATGCAAGAGCACGTCGAGCTTAAACGTGGCGCGCGTCGTATTATGGTGTTGTTTTTACTCACCATTGCCACTGCAGTTGCGTTCCATGGCTTTATTCACTTCCCACCGGTGATGGGTATGATGATGGGCCTCGCGTACTTGCAGTTCTTCGGCTTTTACTTGCGTCGCACCCTGCCGCGCTCATTGGCACGTAAGCGTGCGATTGCGGAGGCGAAGAATGACGAAGCGGCATTACGTCGCCTAGGCTCAGTGGTGCCTTTTGATGTGTTTCGTCGCATCTCGCACGCGGAGTGGGATACCTTGCTTTTCTTCTATGGGGTCGTGATGTGTGTCGGGGGACTTAGCTTGATTGGTTACCTCACCATGGTCTCAAACGTCATGTATCTGCAGTGGGATCCTATCTGGGCGAATAGCTTGGTTGGGGTGTTATCCGCGGTGGTCGATAATATTCCTGTGATGTTCGCAGTATTAACGATGAGCCCAGAAATGTCGCACGGAAACTGGTTGCTGGTGACATTAACGGCCGGTGTTGGCGGCAGCTTGCTCTCTTTGGGGTCAGCCGCAGGGGTGGCATTGATGGGACAAGCGCACGGCAAATACACCTTCTTTGGTCATTTGAAGTGGGCACCTGTCATTATGTTGGGGTATATCGCCTCTATCGCTGTACATTTAGTGCTTAATAGCCACTACTTTCATATTCAATAGCTGATAAGTTGGCATCATAGAAAAACGCCGCTATCCAATAGCGGCGTTTTGCTGTTTAGCGTAAGGGATTTTGCCGTGTAGTGAAGCAAAAGCCATCACGGCGTTAGACGACCATCGTGGGGCAGTGGGCGCGTCCAGCCACGCGATGTGACACACTGCCGAGGAACATACCGTCTTTATCTGAATGTGTCCCGTGTGCCCCCATCACAATCAAATCTACCTCTTTGCTTTTGGCAAACTTAATGATGGTTTTAGAGGGGCGACCGCCTTTTACAAAACCTCGTACATTTTCGCCGCCATTTTCAAGCGCATGTTGTTTGGCTTGCTCGACGATGTTACGCGCGTATTCGCTTAAGGTTTGATCTGGGATTTGTAATCGATCAGGGCGCACCATCGATAGCGATGCCTCAAACAAACTGTGATGCTTAAACACACACAAAAGATACAACTCTGCACCGGTGAGTTGTTGAATTTCTAGCGCTTTATCCAATGCGTTTAAGGCTGAAAAAGAGCCATCAACCGCAACGAGTATTCGTTTAAACATCCAGTTACTCCTGTTGTTAGGTTATCCAAACGCGATATCACGCAGGAATAACGCAATCTGAGGGAACATCACCAGCAGTGCGGCGGAGAGAAGCAGCATCGCAATAAAAGGGCCTGTCCCACGGATAACTTCCCAATAGGGTTTTTTGAAAATCGCAATCGCGGTAAAAATATCGCAGCCAAAGGGTGGTGTTGCTGAACCAATCGCGACTTGCAAGGTGATCACTATCCCCACATGTACAGGATCAAGACTAGTGGCTTCTATCGCAGGTGCAAATATAGGCGTTAACACCAAGATAACCACAATGGGGTCAACAAACATACAGGCGACGAAGAAGGCGATAGAAATTGAGGCAAGGACACCCATAGGGCCCATTTGGCTAATCCCGACGGCTTCTAGAATGGTTTGCGGGATTTGTGCGAATGAGATAATCCAAGAGAACCCATTACCGACCCCCACCAAAATGAAAACCACTGCAGTGATAAGGCCGGTTGAGCGCGCGATGGTAAAGACATCTCGACTGCTTAATGATCGGAATACTCCAAACTCCAAAATCATCGCATACAGCACACACACGGCAGCCGCCTCGGTGGGACTAAACACACCGCCATAAATCCCCCCCACAATAATTAATGGGAACATCAGTGGCCAAAGTGCTTTCCGGGTAGCCTGCATACGCTCTTTCCATGTGGCCTTTGGCTCAGTCGGCACTTTATTGACCGTCGCGTAATAGAGGCAGTACAAAGAGAAAAAGCACAGAATCATCAAACCAGGGCCAATCCCCGCGATGAATAGCTCGGCAATCGAGGTTTCGGAGATCACCCCGTAAATGATCATCCCGATACTCGGTGGGATCAAAAAGGCGATATCACTCGAGTTGATAATCAGCGCGAGTGAGAACGAATCGCTGTATCCGGCGCGCAATAATTTAGGACGTAAAGCAGAACCCACTGCGACCACTGTCGCTTGGGTTGAACCTGAAACGGCGCCGAACAGCGTACACGAGGTCGCCGTACTGATGGCTAAGCCGCCACGAATATGGCCGATAAACGTCATGACCATATCAATCAAGCGTGAAGCCGATTGACCACGGGTCATAATGTCTGCAGCAAGGATAAACATGGGCACAGCAATCAAGGACGCTGGGCGGATGCCGCCTAACACTTGTTGGATAAAGGTATCCATTTGACCGACGCCACCAAACATCATGTAAAAACCAGTTAAGGCGGCAGCCGTAAGGGGAATCATCATCGGAAAGCCAAGCACGAGCAAGACGATCATGATGAACATTAAAGTCAGGGCCATAAGAGTGCCTATTTAAACTTCACTTTCAGTCTCAGCGTAACCGTCAAGCACGCCGGCGGAGAGGTAAACATCTGGAGCGGTTAGGTTTTTATAAACGGTTAGTCCGTATTGGATCCCTGTGATGACAAATCCAAGGGGAACCCAGATATAGATCCACCAAATTTCAAAACCGAGGGCGGGCAAAATACGGCCTCGGTCGTATACCGAAACGATGTATTGATAAGAAAAATATGCGAGAACCAGCATAATCAAACCAGTTACTAACGCGATAGTGATCATTAGGATCTTACGTCCCTTAAACGGCAGGGTATCGTAAAGGGCAGACATACGAATATGTCGACCATGACGAGCGGCATAGCCAATCCCCGCGAACGTGATCAGAATGATCAGAATGCGGTTTATCTCACCGGAAAAGAACAGCCCTTGACCAAAGCCAAAACGCGCCACAACGTTCACGCAGGTATTGAGCGCCATTAACAGCACGCCTGCGGCGAGCATAAAAGACTCGATTTTGCAGATCAGGGTGTCCAATTTACCAAGAAGGCCGGGAAGCTCTGAGTGATAAGTGAGAGAGTCGGAATCGGTCATTACGTATTCCTCAAAATAAACAGGCACCGCAAGGCGCGGTGCCTGAACAACTGACAACTAGTTAGTAACGGCTTCGAGATCTTTCTTAAATTGATTAAGAAGGGCTTTGCCGCTTTCGCCGGTCATTTCATAGAAGGTTTCTTCAACCTGAGGGGCACGTGCTTTGAACTTAGCGATTTGCTCATCCGTCAGGCGTGTGACAGTCACGTCGTCACTCGACGCCTGAATTTTCTCCAATGACTTCTCAGCAAGGCCACGGATATGTTTCACCGTTTCATTGAAGGCATAATCAGCTGCGTCACGGATCATGGCTTGATCGTCTTTCGACAACCCATCAAAGAAGTCTTTGTTTGCCATGGAGGCAGTCGTAAACCAACCGTGGTGTGTGAAGATCAGGTTCGGCGATACTTCGTACAAGCCGCCTGATTCAATCCAGAAAATCGGGTTTTCTTGACCTTGGATCATATTGGTTTGGAGTGCGCCATATACTTCACCCCATGGCAATGGCGTTGGCGTTGCACCAAAGGCTTCATAGGTTGATGAAAGCAGTGGGTTAGTCATGACACGGATCTTCTTGCCTTTCAGATCGGCCGGCTCAGTCACAGGCTCGTCGGCAGTCATGACCATTTCGCCCTCAGGGTACATTTTGAGAAGCTCAAGGCCTTGCTCTTCATACAGTTTCGGGAAATCTTCATTCACTGCCTTGCTCTGACGGAAGAACTCGATCACGGTTTCCATGTTGGTTGGCATCAGATAAGGGATGAAGAAAATTTGTGCCTCTGGGATCAATGAGCCAGTAAAGCCCGGCGATTGGTTAACAAATTGAAGAATACCGGCTTGGGTTTGCTCCATGATGTCATCAGACTCACCCAGCTCGCCGAAGCGATAGATTTGCAAAGAGTGTTCAGAGTTATCTTCGATGTATTCCTTAAACTTGTGTGCATACACGTCTTGTACGTCACCTTCATACTCTTCGTGCGCATAGCGCCAAGTATCGGCGCTGGCTAGGGCTGAAAAGCCAAGCGCAGCAGCAACGCATGAAACCGCAGTCAATTGCTTAAGATGGCTATAAATGGACATCGTGTCCCTCCGATATGTGGTTTAGCTTTCACTCGTGGTTAACGAGAGTGTGATTAAGATCTTTTTCTCACTTGACGAGTTGGCACTTTGTGCCTGTCTCTCCTATACCCGTGGAAGCATCTGCCGATGTTTTTGCCACCAGACAGACTATCCCAACAGCTTAAACATCAGAGCTGTAATTATTAAAGCCAGATGAATTTTGGCGTGTTTGCACTGTGACTGAGATCTTGTTTTTGCATCAAAAGAGAAAATCTCAGCGCAAAATAACAGCGATTCACTGAAGGAAACCAGGTTTATTCAGGGGGTTGCGGTCATGTAACAACACGGCAGATAATTGGATGGTGTTTTTTTTTAATAAAAGATATAGAGACAACAGTAAATAAAAATCTACACCAA